>CAYLVF010000048.1:0-11177 GCA_964387045.1 uncultured Melioribacter sp.
AGAAAACATCCGTTTTATTTTATTACGGAAGTTTCTATTAATCTGGCAGATGACACGGAACTGGTTGACATGATGGTGCAAGCAGGATTCAACAGTGTGTTTGTGGGTATAGAAACCCCGAATGATGCAAGTTTAGAAGAGTGCGGTAAATCTCACAACTTGAAACGCGATTTAATCGAATCGATAAATGAATTACAAAAACGCGGCTTAATGGTTTCCGGCGGGTTTATAGTCGGATTTGACAACGACACTTCGGATATATTCGATAGACAAATTCAGTTCATTCAAAAAAGCGGTATTGTTTCGGCAATGGTTGGCTTATTGAATGCGCCGGTCGGCACTAAACTATTTAAGCGATTACAAAATGAGAATAGGTTATTAGAAAACTTCAGCGGCAACAATATGGATGGTTCAATTAATTTTATTCCTAAAATGAAATACAGTGAATTGATTAAAGGATATTCAAAATTGTTAGCCTCCATTTATTCGCAAAAAGAATATTATGCTAGGATTAAAGAATTTCTATCACGTTACAACATGCCTAAATGGCAGAACATAACTCCGTCATTCGCGGAAATAAAAGCATTCTTTAAATTGCTATGGAAACTCGGAATTGTTGAAAAAGGGAAGATTTATTTCTGGAAGTTATTCGTTTTCAGCTTATGGAAATACCCGAAAAAGTTTACTGTTGCAATGACATTCGCCGTTTACGGCTTTCATTTTAGAAGGGTTGCACAGGGTATTTAATTAATTATTTGTATATCACCCTTAATAAATCTATTTTTGAGCGAACCTTAAAAATCACGGGTGTACTTAAATTACTCCTCCCAATTTTTGATGCTTCAAATAAACTCTTCTTGTTAACTTTAACCGGTCGGCAGAAGTAAACACATAAAAACACAAATCAGCGAGGTAAAAAATGAATATTTACGTAGGAAATCTGTCATTGGATGTAAGCGATGAATTATTGTTGAATACATTTTCGAAATTCGGAAAAGTTACGAGCGCAACAGTTATTAGAGATATGTTTACGCAGCAGTCAAAAGGATTCGGCTTTGTTGAAATGCCGAGTAAAACCGAAGCTGAAGAAGCGATTCAGAAACTCAACACCGAAGAGTTGAACGGTAAACGAATAGTTGTAAATGTTGCAAGACCCAAAAGAGATAGACCGCGAAGAAGATAAAACGATCTGCTCTATTATGAATTCCAAAATAATGATCCAAATCTTGCAAAATTAATCGGCACTAAAAACCGAGTAATATTTTAGTGTCTTTTTCTTTTGCTTTCAGATACCAATTATTCGGAACTATACTCCAATTATTGTTTGTGTTTATATCTACCGTTCCTTTCTCTTCTATCCATTTCATTAAATAGTACCGCAAATCTTTTTCGGTTGAAGTTATTACTCTTTCATCCAGTTTTTCGCGAGAGATTCCAACTCCTTTTGTCAAATGACCTCCTCCGCCGTTACCTCTAAATGAATTTACGGCAACTTTATAATTTTCATTGATATTAAAAGTTTTTCCGTCAATAAAGTCATTTATCGTGATTTTTTCACCGAAGGGTTTAGAGATATCAACAACATATTCAATTCCTTCCGCCGAATCAAAATTATAATAACGGTTTTGAAGCATTGGTGTGCGGCTTCTTTCCGACCAGAGAAGCTCACCCGATTCGTCTTTTTCAAATAACAGAAGATGATCATCTTCGTTTTTCATCTCATTAAACCAGAGCGAATATGAATATTCCAAATAATCTTTTATTTCTTTACCGCTTAACTCAATTGTATAAAGAAGATTTTCATATTTATAAAGATTGAACATGTCGCGAACATAAATTTCACCTTCGCTAATTTCCGAGTACATCGAAAGAGGAGCAGTGAAGGAAACATCTGCATCTGTCAGCTCAAGTTGAATTGTATGGATCAAATCCGAAAATTCCGAATCACCGAAAAGCGCATCATTTGAAGATATTGTTTTTGTAATATTACCAATCGGCTTAGATACATAATCTTTTGTTTGACGGAAAGCAAAACCGAACATATTCATAAACTCTTCGTCAGGTTCATAATTTTTTGTTTCAATAATATTTCCGTAAAAAGTCGATTCCCATTTTTCCGTTTCTTTATCAAAATTCATTTCAACTTTGGCTTCTGCTGCTGTTGATGCATAACCTTTTGTACCTAAAATCAAAACATCATTGCCGGATTTATTTTGAACAAATTTATTCCATCCTTGATGATCATGTCCAACGAAAATTATATCAAATCCCTCAACTTGTTCGGCAACAAGTTGCGATGCGTTTTCATTTTTATGAGTAACGGCATCAACATTACCGTAGGTGTAATCAATACCGGCATGAAAAAGTCCGATAAGCAAATCGGGATTTTCTTTTTCTTTAATTATATAGACCCACTTTTGAGCAGATTCAATCATATCTTCGAAATACATACCTTCCCAAATATTTTTAGGAAGCCAATGAGGGATGTGCGGTGTTATTAATCCGAGTACGGCAATTTTTACCCCTTCCTTTTCGATTATTGAATAAGGTTGGAAATAAGGTTCACCGGTTGATTCATTAATTGCGTTTGCAGCCATCCATGGAAAGTTAAATTCTTCGACAAGTTTATCATAAACCGGGTGTCCCGCTTCAATATCATGATTGCCGATTGCAGCAGCATCGTAATTCATATAATTCATTATACTTGCAAGTATGTGTGTTGTATCGGGGCGTTCAAAATTATAGTAATAAACAACCGGTTGTCCTTGAAGTATATCTCCTGCATCCAGCAGAATAACGTGTTGATTCTCTTTTGCTCTTTCTTGTTTTATGTAAGTATAAATTTGAGCTAATGAATTTTGTGAGGGTTTATCATTAATAAAGTCATACGGAAAAACTTGTCCGTGTACATCGCTTGTTTCGATTACCTTAAAAGTTACATTTTGTGCTTGAAGAAAGAGACTTAACATAATTAGTAATAATAATTTTTTCATATCGCATTCCTGTTTTGGTAAACGGTTAACACGGCTACCGGATTTTACTCCGGGGTTAATTAAAAACAATAAATGTCTATAACCGTTCCAATGGTTTTAAAATTTCATTTAATTTTTCTAACAAGGTCTTCCAACCCGTTAAGTTTAATTTCGTAAACAAGCCGTAGCATTTCTCCGAGTTTGCCTTCGGGGAAGCCTTTTCTCTCAAACCACTCGAGATAATAGGAAGGAAGAGTGATTATTTTTCTACCTGAATACTTACCGAACGGCATTTCGTAAGTATTCAATTCTTTCAGCAATTCCTTTTGTCTTTCCAGTTCGGGTATCATTGCGAAGCCAGCTTATACTTTTCAATAATTTTTTTAGAACCGCCGCCAAGGCTTAATATTGTACGAAGTGCTTGATCAACAGGAATGTCAACAATAGTGATTTGTTCTCTTTTAACATGATATACAAAACCGGCGGTTGGTGCGGGACCAGACGGGATAAATACAGTATAACTTCCGTCCGGATGCTCGTCGGTTACAAATGCCGTCATAAGTGTTTCGTTCCCGAAAAGTTTCACAAGTGCAACTGCTTTGAATAAATTCTTCTCCTCACCGAATATTTGTAGAACAGTTTCTTTTATAATTCTATAACCAAAAATCTTTGATAGAAATTTTTTTTCAAATAATTCAAATGAGAGTTTTCCCATCTCGGTTTTAACAAGCAACCCAACCAGAAAGAAAATTAATATTATTAATACAAAAGCAAAGAATGAAGCAACAAACTCATTTGTACGTGTTGTTTCTATCAGTAAATTGGTTATAGGGCGAATGTACCCTGTCATTGCATCAAACATCCAGTTGAGAACCATCAGCAAAATTACTATCGGCAGTACAATTAAAAATCCACCGAACAAAGTTGTACGAATAAATATTTTTAGATTATGCATAAAACCTCCTGTCAATCATTATTAAAATAACAATTTTTTATCTGTTGGTTGAACGGATATATTTCCGATTTGATACTTTCCTCTTTACACTTTACACATTCTCGTTTATACTTGCACTATGAATTGGTACGAAATAATCGGTTATATAGGATCATTTTTAATAGCGGTTTCCTTAACTATGAAAAATATTTGGAAACTGCGTAAGATAAATTTACTTGGTGCTTCAACATTTGCATTTTACGGTGCGGTTATTGGAGCGTACCCAGTACTCGCTTTAAATAGTTTTATTGCTTTGGTTGATATTTACTATTTGTGGGGGATGTATAGAAAAAAAGATTACTTCACACTTCTGCCGACAAATGGTCCGCAAGGCAAATACTTGCTTAAGTTTTTGGATTATTATGGAAAAGATATAGCCGCTATTTTCCCAAATTTCAAAAAAGAAGAATATCCCGAAGCTCAATTTTATTTCATCTTAAGAAATATGATCCCAACAGGACTTTTTGTTTTTGTTCAAGAAGACCCCGAAACAATTCATATACTTTTAGATTATGCTATACCGGATTACAGAGATTTGAAAAATGCTAAGTTCCTTTTCTTTACTGCCGATTTTATGAAAGAGAAAGGCTACAAAAAATTGATAACCGAAAGTCATCATAAAATACATGATAAATATTTGAAAGCGCTAGGATTTGAAAGGGTTGATGATAAGACTTTTCTTAAAAAGATAGACTAACATTCTCGCTTTGTTTCCAAAAAAAATCATCGGAGATTCGATAAATACTATTATGAAGGAAATGAATGGCAACGCTATTTGAAGTAATATTGATTGTTGTGATGTCATTTAATATAAGATATGATAACCCGGGTGACGGCATTAATCAATGGGATAATCGGAAAGAGATAGCTGTTAGTTTAATAAGAGAGGTATCGCCTGATTTTCTCGGTTTGCAGGAAGTACGCGCATCTCAACTGAAATACCTTGACGAGCAATTGGTTGAATATAATTATTTCGGTAAATCACGTTCGGAAGACTCCATGGATGAGCACTCGCCAATATTTTTTAAGAAAAATAAATATGAGCTGCTTCTGTCAAATACTTTTTGGCTTTCCGAAACTCCGGATAAACCAAGTAAAGGCTGGGATGCAGCATTGAATAGAATAGTTACGTGGGGCAAACTGAAGCATAAAGAAACCGGTAAAATACTTTTTCATTTCAACACCCACTTTGACCATATCGGCGAGCAAGCAAGGTTAGAAAGTGCAAAATTGTTAAAGAAAAAAATAAGAGAAATTGCCGGTGATAATGAGTTTATTGTAACGGGCGATTTCAACTCTGACCCGTCTTCAAATTATTATCAAATTATTACAGAGGATGACACAGCGGAGGTACGGTTAGTAGATGCATCTCTAGTAAGTGATGAAACCGAACGCAAGGGTACTTTTACCGGGTTCGATTTAAGTAAACCGGCGGAAGGACCAATTGACTATATTTTTATTAAACCGACACTTACCGTAAAAAATTACGAAGTGATCGATACAACATATAACGGCAGACTTCCATCCGATCACTTTCCGGTAAAGGCAGGCATATATTTGAGAACTGAAAAATAATTTCGCTGTAAGATTATTGGCTGAATGATTTTCTCTTCTCCTATTCATCATCTTTCCAAAGACCAACAGGAACCCAGTCAATGACTGTACCGTCGCACTCCGGTGCATTTGGACAGCAAATGTATTCGAATCCGTCTTTACCAACATAAACTTTAAAATCCCCAACGGTTATTATTTTATCGCAATGAATACAATGTCTTTTCTCCGTTAGGTCGGGAATACCATCGAAAGGATAGTTGTCTACTAAGTACATTTGTTTATCTTCAATTTGTATTTCTATCATTTAACATCCTCCTTCCTCAGCTAATTATTTGAAAAAACTAAACACTAGATTGACTTAAATTTAACGCCACCTTCACGGTATTTTCTTTCAATACTAATTCATAGGGCTTTGGTAAAAATCTTTTAGAACTGTGATTTCGTCTATTGATTCATTACTATATTTTCTTTTCATAGAGTTTTTTAAAACTTTACTAATCACGTATATTTATGATATAGATAAGAACGTGAATAATCAATAATAATTTCAAATTAGGAATTACCCCGAAATTTTTATGATCATTCATTCAAGTTGATTAGTTTATTACACATATAGCAATTAGCAAGTGGAATAGTAAACGATAGCAAGTTTGACAAAATTGTATTTATTGGCGCATTAGCGGTTTACGCTTTTCTTTTGCCGCGAATACGCTAATACATTCGCGAATTAGCGGCTTAAGCTTTTCTTTTTGCCGCAAATAAGCTAATGATATATTGTCGTTTTAACAGTTCTTAAAAATATTGGGGTAACTCCAGTTAATAATTATTTACCTTGACTAACTCCTTTTATTTGCATTACTTAACCGGCTTGATTTTATTACTTTGGAGAAATAGTGAAAGAACTTAGAAATATAGCAATTATTGCACACGTTGATCATGGAAAGACTACGCTTGTAGATCAGTTATTAAAGCAGTGTCATGTTTTCAGAAAAAACCAGGTTGTGCAGGATCAGTTTTTAGATTCAAATGATCTCGAAAGAGAACGAGGAATTACAATTCTTGCAAAGAATATCAGCATACCTTACGATAAATACAAAATTAATATAATCGATACACCCGGACACGCGGATTTCGGCGGCGAGGTTGAACGAGTATTAAAAATGGCTGACGGTGTTTTGCTTCTAGTCGATTCATTTGAAGGACCGATGCCGCAGACCCGGTTTGTTTTAGAGAAAGCATTGCAGCTTCATTTGATTCCCATTGTCGTTATAAATAAAATAGACAGACCCGATAATCGCCCCGAAGAAGTCCTCGATGAAGTTTATGATTTGTTTATTGATCTTGGCGCCGATGAAAATCAGCTCGATTTCCCATACGTGTTTGCAAGCGGAAGAGATGGATGGGCTGTTAGAAAATTGAATGATGAACGCAAAGATTTAACTCCTCTTATTGAAACCATCATTGAAAAAATTCCCCCACCCCCTATTCAAGAAGGTCCGGTTCAAATTCAGATTACAACACTCGATTACAATGATTATGTTGGAAGAATCGGTATAGGAAGAGTTTTTAGAGGGAGCTTAAACAAGAATGATAAACTTGCTTTAATAAAAAGAGACGGGGTTATTCGGCAGGCTTCTATAAAACAACTGTATATTTTTGAAGGTGTGGTAAGAACAGAGGTTGAAGAAGTTCAATGCGGTGATATTTGTGCAATAGTGGGAACCGAAGACATTAACATCGGCGATACTGTTTGCGATTTTGAAAATCCCGAACCGCTTCCGATAATTTCGATTGACGAACCTACAATTAGCATGACCTTCACCGTAAACAATTCTCCTTTCTACGGAAGGGAAGGAAAATATGTTACATCACGCCAGCTTCGTGATAGATTATTCAAAGAACTTGAAAGCAATGTAGCTTTGCGTGTTCAGGAAACAAATTCACCCGATGCTTACAAAGTTTCGGGAAGAGGTATTCTTCATTTATCTATATTAATAGAAAACATGCGCCGCGAGGGATATGAACTGCAAATCCGTGAACCGAAAGTAATTTATAAAGAAATCGACGGTAAAAAAGCTGAACCGATAGAAATTCTTGTCGTTGATGTTCCGGAAGTCTCGGCTGGAAAAGTAATTGAACTAGTTGGTCAGCGCAGAGGCGAACTTCTAAAAATGGAAAGCAAGGGGAGTCTACAGAAACTTGAATTTCGAATTCCATCACGCGGATTGATGGGGTTGCGTACAAAAGTTTTAACAGCAACTGCCGGCGAAGGTATAATGCATCATCGCTTTTATCAATATGAATTTTTTAAAGGATCAATCGGCGGAAAAATTAACGGTGTGTTGATCTCTATGGCGGAAGGACCTTCTACCGCATACGCAATCGATTCTTTACAAGATCGCGGTAAATTTTTTATCGAACCGGGAGAGGTTGTTTACAAGGGACAAATAGTAGGCGAGAACAACAAAGATATTGATATTGAAGTAAACGTGCAGCGAGGAAAGAAATTGACAAACATGCGCGCTTCGGGTTCCGATAAAGCAGTTAAAATTACACCGGCTATAAAATTTTCACTAGAAGAAGCTCTTGAATATATTCAAGAAGATGAAATGGTAGAGGTAACACCTAAATCAATTCGATTAAGAAAACTTCACCTAGACCCGAATGATAGAAAAAGATATAATTTGGGGAAGGTTTAGGTTAATAACCCGGCAGTTTTTAGTTATGCGACATGTGCTTTAGATCGAGGATTTTAATGATCTATCGAATTCCTAGATTATTAATGGTGCTATACAAGAGCTCGCTATGTCAAAGTGCATCATTCTTAGAGATTTTAACATCCTACGGGCGATTGTGAATTACGCAACATATTCTTAAGTAATAAGATTGATTATCAAAACCGCCACCCCAACAAATTCCAATAATGCATAAACCAGATTAACCCAACGCTTGCGATTAAAACAATTAACGAGACCGAAAAACCTAATTTTGCTTTAGCTAAAATCTTTATCGCGATAAACATTTTCCAAATTAACAACACGGTAAATATTATACCGATAAACGGAATTATCTGAACTATATAAACATACCATGGGAATCCATATCCAAAACCTATTTGTTGTTCATAAGGTTTTAACATCAATCCCATAACTAAACCCCACAAACCGAAATAAATTAAAAATGTTACGCTTACATTAACAGAAGCTTTCAATAAAAGCTGATTAATACTTTTCTTCATTCCCTTGCGTCGAAATAATTTGTAAACATAAAATATGGTAATACTCAACAGCATAATTAAAACACAAATTAGAAGGATAGATCGATTAAATCCAATTGCCTCATACCAATTTATTCTTTCGAGAGCATTTGTTCCGCTGGTAAAAACATGAGTAATTTTTCCGTTTCCATCTTCTCTAAAAGCCATGTAATAGTCATCATCTATCGATTGGAATAGAAGAGGTTCGATTTGAATCAATCTTCTTTCCTCGCCTTTGTGATCAAACATTACAAGCATACCTTCGCTATTCTTCCATATAGGCATTTCATAACCGATAAAATTTGGAAGCAGTGCAATTTTCAAGATAGAGTTTCGGCTGTATCTCGTATCGCGGTATTTACCGGTGAACTTATCGACATTTTTATCATGCCCCGGTATATCGGTTAAGGGATATTCAGTTTTAGGTAAAGTATCTTTAGGCGGAAAGAATTTGTTCATAAACGAGTTGCAAATTTCTCCGGGTAAATAACTGCTTGTATTTGCCGCGGTAAAAATACCGAGTTTTAGTTCCGGGAAAAGAAACATTAAAGTTGATATGCCTACATAACCGCCGCCGTGGGTAAGATTCTTATAACCGTTAACATCACCAATAGCAAAAGTATATCCGCTCCCACCGATCAATTTCGGGTGATGGGTAAATTGAACCGAATGCATTTCATTAACGGACGAAGAATCAATTATTGTACTGCCCTTATACTTACCATGATTGAGATGCATTATCATAAAATTCGCAAATTCATCTAATGTTGTTAACATTTGTCCCGCGGGATAATCGTTAATATGATCAAAAGGAAATTCAATAAACCTATCTTCATCTTTATAGTAGCCTTTATAGAGATTTTCTTTTTGAAATTCTTGAAGAGTAAATGAAGAAGTATTCATATCGAGCGGTTTGAATAGATTTTCAACTGCGTATAATTCAAAATCTTTTTGAACTCGTTCTTCTATTACATAAGCTGCAAGTGCGTTACCGATATTTGAATAACTGAAAATTTCTCCGGGAGGCATAACTCTTTCGGGAAGGATAACTTTAAGAAAATCTCCGAGCGGTAAAGCATCTTCTTTCGTTCGTGAAGATTTACCGATATAAACATCATCAAATCCGGGTGTGTGTGTCATCAGGTTATGAAGCGTAATCGGCTGGTTAAACTTTTCAGGTATGCTAAAAGTTGTTAAATATTCATTCACATCGGTGTGCAGATCAACAAAACCATTATCGCGCGCCATTAATATAACCGTGCCGTTAACAACTTTTGAAACTGAAGCAATCCTAAACAAAGTCTTCGCAGGCTCAACCGGTTTTTGATTCTCAATATCGCTGTAACCGTAACCTCTGGAGAAAAAAATCGAATCGTCTTGAACAATTACAACCCCGATTCCGGGAGCGCTGCATTCATCAATTGCTTTTGTAATAACCGAATCTAAAAACGCGGCTGCTTGAAGCGAATCAAGTTTCGGGTAATTGGTCATTTGCGAATAACAGGTTGAAGCAAACAACATGGTAAATAAAAACGATAAGCCTAGAATACTTTTGGGGAATAACATTTCATCCTCCCGGGGAAATTGGTATAAGCAAGTTATAAAAGGGGATAACTATATGCGAATAAAAATGAGAAAATCATTAATCAAATACCAGTTGCCGAAACCGACCCGATATTTCTCGTTTAATGTGGTTACTATTTGTAAAGTGATCTTGACAAAAGTTAATAATTGTTTATAAAAATATTGTGAATGATTTAAGCTCTTGACTGCAGTACCGGCGGGAGAGAGAAGATTTTGTCGGATTTTGTAATGCTGCAATAAGTGTATAATTCTACAAATTAATCATTCACCTAATTTCTTTTTTCCTTTCATTCTTTGTAGCCCAATCATCTTTTCCGGGTTAATGCTTTCATTCGCGGATAAAAAAAACGGAACCAACTACGAAGAGCTTCGTCTAAAGACCCGTTGCTAAAATCTAAACATCAGGGGGTATAAATGAAGTCTCAATTCAAAAATAGATTAATAAATTTCTTAACGATTGTGTCAATTCTTTTCTCAATCAACCTTCAGGCTCAAGAAAAGGAAGGGAAGATCAATAAAGAAATAATTAATGAATTTGTAAAAAAATCGTCAAACCTATTAAAAGAAAAATATGTCTTTCCCGAAGTTGCCGAAAAAATTTCCGTACACATTAACGACAAAAACAAGGAAGGATTCTTCGACAACTTAACAGATCCAAAAGAGTTTGCAGAAGTTATGACTGAAGAAATGCAGTCGATAAGCAATGATAAACACATGAGAGTACACGTAAAGAGCATAAACAATACTATTGAACCGGAAGCTCCAAATCCGCTTAAAAATATATACAAAACAGAAAGTCAGTTTAAAAGTATCAACT
>CAYLVF010000049.1:0-10639 GCA_964387045.1 uncultured Melioribacter sp.
ACCGGGTATGCTGAATGTATATAATTTTGAAAACGGTTTAGTACGAAAAATAAATGACATTATTAACTCAAATTTTGCACAAAAAAATATTAACCAGATAAATGTAAGCGGTGACACCGTTTTAGTCTCAACCGCATTTGGTTTGTCATTGATTAACCCTAATAACTATTCATTTTACGACACCTTTATAAAGTTTGGAGATTTTCCGGCAACTATTTCAATCAAATCGAGTGCTAAGTTTAATAGGTTTTTTGTAATTACAAACAACGGTGTGGCTGTTCAAAAAATTAATTCGACAAATCTTTCTGCCCCGGAATCGTGGGATTCTTACTTTTTCGGCTCAGGTTTACCGGCAAATAATGCTTATGAATTAGTAAGATTCAATAACGATATATTAATTGCAACGAGTTCCGGAGTTTTAAAATTTGAGAATAATAGTTGGCAGCCCTTTGTACTAAGCGGAATTGATGCAAGAAACATTGCAACTTCTCAAAATGAATTATATATCACTTCACTGGAATCAGGTAGAAATAAAATTTACAAGTATTCTTTGGGAAGCACTTCGGTTGCTTTTGAGAATGCTGAGAACTTCGGAATTAATGATATTCATGTTACCGCGTCCGGAATAATCTTTGCTGCAACAAATTCGGGTTTATTAAAGATTCAATCTAATGGTTACGATTTAATAGTACCCGATGGACCAGCTAATAATGCATTCCTTAGCTTGGCTGCTGATAATAATGGCGAATTATGGGTTGGAACCGGAGACGATGTTTATGGAATTGGAGTTATGCATTTCAACGGAATAAATTGGGATTTACTTAGTAGAGAATCCAATCCCGAAATTATAACAAACTCATACCATCAAGTATATGCGGGAAGTGATAACACAAAATATTTCTGCAATTGGGGACGAGGATTAACAGTTCTAAAAGATAATGTTATAACAAATTATACAGCACAAAATTCTAACATTGCCGGTGTTCCGGCAGACCCTACTTTCTTAGCAATTTCTGATGTTAAAACAGACTCCAAAGGAAATATTTGGGTAGTAAACCATCAATCCGCAGAAAGAAAACCTCTTTCTGTTATTACAACCTCCGGTGATGCTCATGGTTTTGAGTTTAAAAACCCTGTTGTTACCGAAAGCGATCTTGCTTACCATTTAGAAATTGATCAGTACGATACAAAATGGTTTGCAATTACTGTCGGAAATGTTGGTCTTTACTATTTTAACGAGAACGGTACTATTAATAATCCAAACGATGATAAAATGGGTTTGATAAGAACAATTGATGGATTAGTAAGTAACTCAATTTCCGCACTTGCCTTAGATCAAAGAGGTGCTCTATGGGTTGGTACTAATTTGGGTGTTAGCATAATTCCAAATCCCTCAACCCCAACCTCGCGTATAACAACAGTGTTGGGATTAAGACAGCAAACAATTACGGATATCAAAGTCGACCCGCTAAATCAAAAATGGGTTGGAACAATGCAAGGTCTTTTTCACTTATCCGAAGACGGAACAGCTGTAATTAATAGTTACAACTCCGAAAACAGCCCGCTACCTTCAAACGAGATTAAAAGTATTGCAGTAGATGGAGTAAATGGAATTGTTTACGTCGGAACGGACTTCGGTTTATCTGCATTAAAAACAACTTCAGTTTCTCCACGAGAAAGTTTTGATGAACTTTTTATTTATCCTAACCCGGTTAAGGTGAGTAAAGATTTTAATCAAAATATTACTATCGAGGGATTGATTGCCAACTCGTCTATAAGAGTCTTATCAATAACCGGAAAATTAGTTAGAGAAATTGTAACTCCCGGCGGACGAATTGCTTTTTGGGATGGGAAGGATATGGACGGTAATTTTGTTGCAAGCGGTATTTATTTAATTGTTGCATACGATGAAGATGGATCGAATGTTGCGAAAGCTAAGGTTGCAATTTTAAGAGAATGATTCTGTTATGATTGATCTTATTGATATCTCCGTTCAATTTTCCGGTAAGTATTTATTTAATAATATTAACATCCGTATTAATTCCGGTGATAAATTTGCACTTGTTGGTTCTAACGGAACCGGTAAATCAACATTACTGAAATTAATAAAAGGAATCGAACAACCCGAATCCGGTACAATCCAAAAACAAAAAGGATTGAAAATCGGTTACCTGCCTCAGGACTTCCTTCACTTTAAAGGCAAAATTTTATTCGATGAAGTTAAAGCGACCTTTGATACTGCACTAAAACTTGATGCTGAAGAAAACGAAATTAATGAGTTGCTGAAAAGTTCTCATGATAACAAATACAAGCATGATTTGATTCATAAGCTTGGCGATATTCATCATCAAAAAGAAGAGATCGGATATTACGAGATTGATTCAAAAATCGGAAAAGTGTTAAGCGGACTCGGTTTCAAAGAGTCCGATTTCAATCGATTAACGGATGAGTTTTCCGGCGGCTGGCAAATGAGAATTGAACTTGCGAAAATTTTACTAGCAGAGAATCACATTCTTCTTCTTGATGAACCAACAAACCATCTTGATATTGATTCACTTCAATGGGTAATTGATTTCCTTCGTAACTATAAAGGTACACTGATATTAATCTCACACGATCAGCATTTTGTTAATAGCGTTACAAATAGAACGATAGAAATCTTCAATAAAAAAGTGAACGTCTTTAACGGAAATTATGCAAAGTATCTTGTATTCAAAAAAGAGCGTGACGAACAACTTATAAATCAAATTAAGAATAGAGAACGTGAAGTAAAACAAATGACAAGGTTTATTGAGCGGTTCCGCTATAAGAATACAAAAGCAAGACAAGTGCAAAGCAGAATAAAAATGCTTGAAAAGATGGAAACTATAGAAGCACCCGAACGAGAAGATAAAATTGAAATTCATTTTCCCGAAGCTGAAAGAAGCGGCGCAGTTCCGGTTGAATTAAACGGAATTTCAAAAACTTACACAAAGGAGCCGGTTTTTGAGAATGTAAATATGCAGATTCATCGCGGCGATAAAATTGCTTTTGTTGGTCCCAACGGTGCCGGTAAAACAACTCTCGCAAAAATAATATCCAACAAGTTATCTCCTTCTAATGGTCAGATAAAGGTTGGACATAACACTTACATCTCATATTATGCACAAGAAGTAACGGAAGACCTCAACCCGGAATATGATTTGATTGATACATTAAGTGAAGTTACTGACGATTTAACACCGGGAAGAATTCGTACAATTTTAGGCTCGTTTCTTTTTTCGGATGATGATGTTTTTAAGAAAGTTAAAGTTCTTTCCGGCGGTGAAAAAAGCCGTTTGGCTCTTGCTAAAATTTTAATTCAAAAAGCTAACTTGATTATTCTGGACGAACCGACTAACCACTTGGATTTTGATTCTAAAAGAATATTGCAAAATGCTTTACTCAAATTTAACGGAACTCTGATAGTTGTTTCTCATGATATCGATTTTATCCGTCCGATAGTTAACAAAGTGATTGAAGTTAGAAACTCAAGAATAAAAGAATACCCCGGTACAATCGATTACTATTTGGAAAAATTGCAAACTCAACAGACAGTTTCGTCATCGGAGAATAAGAACAAGAATCTTAAGAAAGAAGAAAAAAGAAGAATTGCAGAACTGCGGCAGGAAAAATATAAAGCTACGGTTAAACTGAAAAAAGAGCTCGAAATTATCGAGAAAGAAATTGAAAAATTAGAGAGTGAGAAAATCTCGGTCGAAACAGATTTAGCTGACCCAACAATTTATAACGAAGCCGAACGCATAAAAAAAATAAAGCAAAGATACGATGTTATTCAAAATACGCTTGAAGCAAATTATGAAAGATGGACAGAAGTAACTGCAGAAATTGAATCAATAGAAAACGAATATTCCTCTCAACTTTCTAAAAATTCTTGAGCGAGTTTTATACCTCCGAATAATGGGGCATCGTCACCTAATCTTGTATAATCTATCTTAACAATTTTACCGGGCTCGGGCAGAACGGCTGTATTAAACGCTTTACGAATCTTCGGTAACATGAAATCATTCAATGCTTCAATAACACCTCCGCCGAGCATAATACTATCCAAGTTTAATAATGTAGCTATACTTCCAAGCACCGATCCGATAACCCGTGCAGACCGTGAAAGATATTCCATCACTAGTTTATCTTCTACTTCAACTGCCGCTCTTAAAGATTTACTTTTGATACGCTTCCCCTTCTTAACAATATCACTTAAATAACTTTTCTTCCCTTTTTTAATTTCGTCAACAATAGCATTGACGACTGCTGTCCGGCTTGCAATATTCTCAAATGTTAATTTTGATTTTTTTGATGGTTTTCCTTTCGGGTTAATACGCATATGCCCTATTTCACCGGCATAAAATGATGAACCTCTGTAAAGTTTTCCATCAATGAATAACGCGGCACCGATCCCGGTTCCGATAAAAACAACTAGCATATTTTTTACATTATCTTTTAATTCAGCTTGTTGTATTCCTAAGCCGGCAAGGTTAACATCATTCTCAATCAATACCGGTATATCATAATACTTTGAAAGAGTTTCTTTTATGTTGTAGTCCCTAATTCCTAAATTGGGGGCATAACCAATTATTCCGGACATTGGATTAACTGTTCCGGGAACACCTAAACAAATCGCTTTAATATCCTTTTGAGTAAGTGAATTATTTTCGAGTAACTTATCAATGCTCTTGTTTATCCCGTCAATAATCGGTTTGATTTCGCCGGTAATTTTTGTTGATTCTTTGAAACGATCGATTATTTGATCTTGACCGTTGATTAGTGCCGAGAGAATTTTTGTTCCGCCTAAATCAACCGTGATGAGATTTTTATTCTGCAATTCTACTCCGAATTTAGATTTACTGACCTCGTAAAATATAACTTAATTACCCAATTTATGTTACATTTTTTATAATAAAGTTTCTCTATTATTATAAAAATAGAATCTTTTATATCTTTGTAGGATAGAAATTCAAGGGGCGAAAATGTTCATTAATTTTGCGGATCTGCCGTCACACCAAAATCTTTTTTTAGACTACCTTTACGAGTTTGAAAACACAGAACGATTTTACAATATAAATTTTCGTGATACCGATAAATATTCGGATGTATTTGAAATAATTGCTTCGCAAGAGAGATATCACCTTTCCGAGTTAAAACGGATTATAAAAGAACAATATGGTGACAAGCAGCTTTCCAAACAGACACAACGCAACATAGAACTGCTTGATGAACCCAATACAATTGCAATTGTTACCGGTCAGCAATTAGGAATTTTCGGTGGTCCTCTTTATACATTTTATAAAATTGTTACCGCTATAAAATTATGTTCACATCTAAAAGAAGAATTTATTGAATATAAGTTTGTCCCGGTTTTTTGGATGGAGGGTGACGATCATGATTTTGATGAAGTAAGATCAATTAAGATTATCGATAACGGCAACCTGCTAAAAAACATTAGTTATGAAGACGGACTTGATGAAGAGACTAACCGCGGAAGTGTAGCCAATATAAAATTAAACAACAATATTTATGACCTCTTCAACGAACTCAGCGAATCTTTAAGAGATACCGAGTTCAAAAAAGAATTAGTTGATCTTCTAAAAAAGTTTTATCAGCCGGGGCGGACTTTTCAAGCAGCGTTTGCAGATTTATTGTTTGAATTTTTTGATGATGCCGGGTTGATAATATTCAACCCATCAGACCCAAAAGTAAAGAAACTATTAAAACCAATTTTCAAAAAAGAGATTGAAGATTTTAGAGAGCACAGCGAAGATGTAGTTAAAACCAGTGCGGAACTTGAAGAATATTATCATGCCCAGGTAAAGATAAAACCCATAAACATTTTCTTACAAGAAGACGAAAGCCGTTATCTAATTGAACCGGTTGACGAAGAATTCAGACTAAAAGGAAAAAGAAAGAAATTTTCTAAAGATGAGTTGTTGAGAATTCTTAAAGAGGAACCGGAAAGATTTAGCCCGAATGTTATTCTTCGCCCTATTTGTCAAGACTTTCTCTTTCCTACCGGATTGTATGTTGCCGGTCCTGGTGAGATAAGTTACTTCGCACAAGTAATTCCAATGTATAAAGAGTTTAACTTGCAGCACCCGATTGTTTATCCTCGTTCATCTGTTACTATTCTTGAAGCGCAGCATAAAAATATTATCGAGAAAAATAACATACAATTACCCGACTTCTTTACTGAAGAGGATTCATTAAACGAAAAGATTATTAATATGCTTTCGGATATTAATGTTGAACAAATTTTTGATAAATCTAAAAAAGATATCCATGATATTTTCGAGCAGTTAAAGAAAGAGATTGAGGAAGTTGATCCTACATTAATCGACACGGTTGAAAAAACCCGTGAACGCTCGATAGCAAACTTGGACAATTTATTAACCAAAGCAAAGAGCGCACGCGAACGACAGCATGAAACTGCACTTCGGCAAATTGAAAAAGTCCGCACCGTAATTTATCCTAATAATAATTTACAAGAACGTGAATTGCATTTTATATACTTCGCCAATAAGTACGGTATTGATATTCTAAAGTGGATATTTGATCAAATTCTCATCAACAAATTTGAACACCAGATTATTGAGTTGTAACTTATTCGGTGATTGATTTCAACTGGGATAAGAATTGCGGATTCGATATTGATACACATTCGAAATCTTTAATCATACTCTCTTCAAAGAAAAGAGAAGATAAAATAGAAAACGTCATCGCAATTCTATGATCTCCGAAACTTTCAAAAACAATATTTTTGTTTTTAATATCTCCGCTGATTGAAAATCCATCTTCAAACTCATCAACTTCCAATCCTAACAATCGATAATTATGGCAGAGAGATTTAATACGATCAGATTCTTTAAATCGTAATTCTTCTGCATTTTTAATTGTAAAAGTCCCGCCGGCAAACAATCCGGCAACCGATAAGATTGGTATTTCATCAATAATGTTTGGAATAATTTCTTTTTCTATTTCAATATTTTTTAGAGATGTAGAACGAACAATAATCTCGCCGAGTTCTTCACCGGCAATTGTTTTAACATTCTCTAACTCAATATCGCTGCCCATTTTTTGAAACACTTTTATAATCCCGGTTCTTGTCGGATTTAATGAAACATCCGGCAGCTTCAATTCACTATCAGTTGAAAGCAATGTAAGTACTATAAAAAATGCAGCACTTGAAATATCCGATGGTACAACATATTCTTTTTGAACCGGATAATTTTTTTGCGAAACAGAAATTATTTTTTGATTATCACGTATTGAAACATTACAGCCCAACATTCTTTCTGTGTGATCACGTGTTAGAAATTTTTCTTCAACAATTGTTTCATCATTGAGATGAAGACCGGCGAGTAAGACCGCACTTTTAACTTGAGCACTCGCAACGGGTAATTCATATTTAATTGCCTTTAGTTTATCGGAAGGGAAATATTCAATTGGCAAAGTTTCATTGGAACTTAATTTTAATTCTGCGCCCATTATTTTCAATGGTTCGGCAACTCGCTTCATCGGGCGTTTTGATAGCGATTCATCACCAATTAAAATCGTTGAGAATTTCTGCATTGCCAATATGCCGCTGATTAATCTCGCTGTAGTTCCCGAGTTCCCGGCATTCAATTTCTCTTTAGGTTGATCAAATCCTAAAAAGCCTTTCCCTACTAGAATATATTCATTATTTCGTTTTTCGATTGAACATCCCAACTTTCCAAAACAATTAATAGTTGATTGAATATCAGCACTTTCAAGTAAATTACTAATTTTGGATTTTCCATTAGCTAACGATGAGAGCATCACGGCACGATGTGAAATTGATTTATCGCCCGGTAATTTTAATTCACCAAAAACACGATTTATTTTTTTTATTTTTTGAATCATCTCTCCGACCATTCATCCAGCAGTTTATCAAATTCTTCATCCGATAAAGTTGTATTGTCGTACATTCCCTTCAATAATCTCTGCCTTTGCGCTTCGTAAAGAGTAACCGCGGCTGCAACCGATACATTCAAACTCTGCACCATACCGCGCATTGGTATATAATAAGTTTCATCCGAAAGTTTGATTGCTTCCTCTGAAACACCACGATTTTCATTCCCAAGTACTATCAAACTTTTTTTCGTAAGATCGATATCGTATAAACTGATAGAGTTTTCATCCAACAAACTCGAATAAATTTTAAATCCTTCTTTTTTATAGTGATTAAAACATTCTTCAACAGTAGTGAATCTTTGTTTGGACACCCACTTAAAAGCAGAGGCTGAAGTTACTTTGCTTATCCTTGGTAATTTTTCTGTGTTATAAATTAGATTAACTTTTGGTACACCCACTGCATCACAAGTTCTAAAAATTGCACTTACATTATGGGGATCATGAATATTTTCGATTGCAACGGAAAGAGAAAACTGGCGCTGACGTAATGCGTTTTTTAATCTTGCTAGTCTTCTTTCGGTGAGATACTTGTGCATTCTATTTATCAAAAACTAATTTGTAAATAGTTTTGTGAGAAGTTGTTCTTGCTTTATCAACAATAATTTCTTGATCATCGGGTAAGCTTAAGTAAAATGAAAGTAGCTCAAGTGATTTGGAAATTGCTTCATCTTCATTGTGAGACCAGCACTCGCAACCTTTTATTGACGGTATATCTGCTGAATAACCATCGCCGGAATTGTCAATAATGAGATCGAGTACCATTAATAACCGTCCTTCGTTCCGGATTCACCTTTAACAATTTTAACGCTTGCCGAAGCACCGATTCTATCGGCACCATAAGCAACCATAGCTTCGGCATCTTCACGTGTTCTAATTCCGCCTGAAGCTTTTACGCCAACCGTACTTCCTACAACATATTTCATTAAAGCAATATCACCAACGGTTGCACCACCACCGCTGAACCCTGTTGATGTTTTAACAAAATCAGCTTTTGCATTTTTACTTATTATACATGCTTTAATTTTTTCTTCGTCTGTTAAGAGAGCCGTTTCAATAATCACTTTACAAATTGCTTTATATTTTTTTGCAGCTAAAACTACTTGATTTATATCGTTGAATACATAATCATAATTACCTTGCTTAAGCATCCCGACATTAATCACCATATCAATTTCCTGCGCCCCGTTTGCTAAAGCTTCTTCGGCTTCATCTCTTTTAACTTTTGTTGTGTTTGACCCGAGAGGAAAACCAATAACGGTACAAACTTTTACCGGTGTTCCGCGTAATTCATCTGCACAAAGTGACACAAAACATGGATTAATACATACCGATGCAAATTCATATTCTTTAGCTTCTTTACAGAGTTGAATTATATCATCGGGCGTTACATCCGGCTTGAGAAGAGTATGATCAATTTTACGCGCAAGACTTGTATCAGGCAGGTCGCTTCCAACACCAATTCCTGCGGAGATTCTATCGGCACCATGGTCAATTATATTTTTTACCGCAGCCGGTTGATCTACTACATTTCTTTCCCAGCCTACACAGGTATTACCAACACAGTAAAAATCATGAAGTGCTTTTTCAGTAAATACTTGAGAAACGATTTTATCGATTGTTGTGCTCATAAATTTATTTTAAATTAGTTTTCATTTCGTAAATATGCTTCGTATGTATTTTTCAACAGCATAGCAATGGTCATCGGACCAACACCTTTAGGAACCGGTGTAATATAAGAAGCTTTTTCTTTTACTTCATCAAATTTCACATCCCCTACTAAACGATAACCTTTTTCGGTTGATGAATCTTCTATTCGATTAATACCAACATCAATAACAACAACTCCATCTTTAACCATATCTGCAGTAACAAAATTAGCGCGCCCTATTGCCGCAATTAAAATATCGGCTTGTAAAGTAAATTGTTTCAAATCTTTTGCTGCGGAATGACAAATTGTTACAACCGAATTAGCCCCTTCTTTCTTTTGAAGCATCATATTGGCAATTGGTTTTCCTACAATATTACTTCTTCCAACCACAACTACATGCTTCCCTTTTGTATCGATGTTGTATCTCTTAAGAAGCTCAACTATACCGTATGGCGTACACGGGTAAAAAGTTTCTTTACCAATAACCAAATTTCCGACATTAATCGGATGGAATCCATCTACATCTTTTTGGGGTGATATTGCTTCAATAACTTTATTCTCATCAATATGATCAGGCAAAGGAAGCTGTACCAATATCCCATGATATTCGGGATCGTTATTATATTTATCAATTAATTCAAGTAAAGCTTTTTCACTTGTTGTCGAATCCAGTTCTTCAATCTTTGACAGCATACCGATTTTAGCGCAAGCTTTGATTTTGGAATTTACATAAGATTTAGATGCGGGATTGTCTCCTACTAAAATAGTAACTAAACCCGGAACTTTTTTACCTTTTGATATCAACTGATCAATTTTAATTTTCAGTTCATCTTTAATTTCATTAGAGACTTTAAATCCGTCAATCAGGATCATTTTAACTCCATAGAGAAAATTATCTACCGTTAATATTTTTTTGAAATTCCGGAATTAATATTCGCTCAATTTCCAGTGCTTTACCCGTTTCCAAATCTGCTTTAATAAACAATCCGCTAAAATGAAGTTCACTATCGGCAGTTTGATATTTTT
>CAYLVF010000050.1:0-10482 GCA_964387045.1 uncultured Melioribacter sp.
CAAACTGGCTGGGCAAAGATGGCAAATGCAATTGCGGCAACTTTTCCCGAAGTTGCTTTACCTGTTGAGTTAACTCTTTTCACCGGACAATTAACTGATAACTCAGTTTTACTTAATTGGGAAACCGCAACCGAAGTAAATAATTACGGATTTGAAATTGAAAGGCAGTATCAAATATCTAGTATAGAGTATCAAGATTGGGAGAAAATAGGTTTTGTTCTAGGTCATGGAACTTCAAATTCAACTAAAGAATATTCTTATACGGACGATCTTAATCTTAATCCTAATCTTACTCAAGTTTCTTATCGTATAAAACAGATAGATTTGGATGGAACTTTTACATATTCAAAAACAATAACCATAGATTTAACCGATATTACAAGTGCAGATGAAGAAAAAAAATATGATTTTTTTTTAGAACAGAATTACCCGAATCCGTTTAACCCGACTACAACAATCTCCTTCTCATTAAATCAACCGGAATTTGTTACTATAAAATTATTTAATTCTATTGGAGAGTTAGTAGAAACTTTAGTCGTCGATAATCTTCCGGCTGGGAGACATGAATATAAATTTAATGGCAGTATTCTCTCAAGCGGAATATATATTTATAAGTTAATTCTCAATAACAAGATCGAACAAAGTAGAAAAATGGTATTATTGAGGTAGATTAAATTAACCCGAATTGGGCACTATATTCGTCAAGCGGAAAAACGTAGATATCAAGTGGTGTATAAAATATAAGCGGAAATAATTCATTATCATTTATTATTTTTAGAGGCTGTTATTTCAGCCGCCGTTTTTGTTGTAATTTCATTTTAATAAAAATATAAGACATGATTTCAACCTGGCTGTCATATTTATCCCGTAAGCGAAATGTTATTAATATAATTATAACTTTATCGGTTCTTATTCCCGTGCTGTTTATTCTTCCGCTGTACCTTACTTTTATTGAAGCCCGTGATGGATTTGCATTTAATGATCCTCTGCTAAATTTAATTCAACCGGTTGATCTTACATGGTGGACGTTTATAATTATTTATGCCGGATTAATTCTTGCGGTATTGCATCTCGGTTATCATCCAAGATATTTATTGCTTGCATTAAAAGTATATACGCTTACATCTATTTTCAGAATAATCGGGATGTACCTTCTTCCTCTTGATCCACCGGTAAATATGATTCCCCTTGACGATCCTTTTGTGCAATTCTGGGGAACGGGAGAAATTTTAACTAAGGATTTGTTTTTTTCGGGACATACGTCAACAATGTTCATATTTTTTCTTACTGCTCAGAATAGAATTTTGAAGAATTTGTTTTTAGCTGCATCGATTGCAATTGCTTTTTGCGTAATTGTGCAGCATGTTCACTACACGGTTGATGTTTTTGCTGCTCCTTTCTTCGCTTTTGCCTCATTTAAAATGGTCGAACAGATTGAAAATAAATTTAACCGCTAAATTTCTTGTTATGGAATTTTCTAACCGCTATTTTTGTTTACTCTTTAGGCAACAAGAGGAAATATTATGATAACAGATTCAGTTTACTATCATTATTTAAATGCTCTATTTGAAGGGAATAAAGCCGAGTGCGTAAAAATTATTACAAATCTTTTAGAAAGAAACGAGGATGTAAAAGAAATCTATACAAAGATATTCCAAAAATCGATGTACCGAATTGGTTATCTTTGGGAGCATAATAGAGCATCAATAGCCAATGAACACCGCGCAACAAAAATTACCGAAAGTCTGCTTAATCTTGTCTACCCTAAAATTTTAGAAATAGAAAAAATTGATAAGAAAATTATAATTACTTGCATCGATAAAGAGTTTCATGAATTGGGTGCAAGAATGGTATCCGATTATTTTGAATTAATGGGCTGGAATTCTGTTTTCCTTGGTGCTAACACACCTCAGAACGAAATTCTCAATATCATAAAAGAAGAAAAACCTGATCTGGTGGGTATCTCAAATAACTTTTACATCAATATAGCAAGACTTCTCAAATTGCTTGAAAAAATTAAACAAGAATACCCCAAGCAAAATGTTATTATCGGCGGACAAGCATTGAACGGAAATTCAAATATATCGTTGAGTAAATTTAAGCGTGTTGCTTTTATTCATGATCTGGATGAACTGGAGAATTACATTATTAAACAAAGTCGTTAAGCTTTTTCTATCTTCAATAAGTTGATTCATATTATTATCTTTCCTTACAATTTTTTGAAGGAAAGATCATGAATTACATCACTAAGTTTTTAACTCTCCTTTCATTAATATTTTTCTTTAGCTGCTCTAACTCGATTTCTTCGGATATTCAGGATACTATACCGGTTGTAAAACTTTTTTCCGGTGAAACAGATTCTGTTTTGGTAAGCGATTTATTTTATTCCGAAAACTATAATCTAAATTTTGACGAACATGAATATATTGATATAACTTACCTGGAAGAATCAAAATCATTAATTTTAACAGCCGATAAAGACTTTGCCGGATTAACTTCCATCAATTTCCGGTTGAATGATAGGACTTATTCAATACCTGTTGCGGTAGAAAAAATGCAGTTCTATACTTTTAAATTTACTCCACAAAAAAAATATAATACAATTACTCTATTCGGAAATTTCAACCAATGGAATAGAAGTAATTTACCAATGACCGATGAAAATAATGACGGCACTTATGAAATTACGCTTCCTTTTCAGGCGGGAACTTATGAATATAAATTTTATGCAGATGGCGAAGAATTACTCGATCCGTTGAATCCTAATAAAATACCGAATGGAATTGGCGGTGTAAATTCCTTATTGATAATTGATCCTCTTTATACCGACGAAATTTATCTCCATCAAATAACTTTTGGTGAGAATGATAATTCTTATCGCTTCATGTTTGAAAACAAAAACCGCACTGTTGATATAACCACCGAAAATGTTGTGGCACTAATTAATAATACCGAAGTTGATCCTTCTTCTATTACTGTAGAAAATAATATAGTTGTAATTAGTCTAAACGAAGAGGAAGGCGATAATCTTTTAAGAGTCGGCGTTACTTATAACGGTCAAGTTTCTAATATTCAGTATGTTCATACCTATAACGGAAAACCAATTGATAATAATTATTGGACTTGGTATGACGGAATTATTTATTCATTAATGATTGATAGATTTTATGACGGCGATCCATCGTTAAATAATCCTGTTCAACATGATTCCCTTCACGAAAAAGCAAATTATCTGGGTGGAGACTTACAGGGTATTATTAATAAAATTCACGACGGTTATTTCGATTCACTCAGTGTAAATGTAATTTGGATTTCGCCTGTTTATGACAATCCGAATGAAGCATTCAAGGAATATCCGGCACCGCATAGATATTACAGCGGTTATCATGGTTATTGGGCTATTCATCATCTCAACATTGAAGAAAAATTCGGGACAATGAATAAACTGAAAGAATTAATAAAAACTGCTCATTCAAAAAACATAAAAGTACTTCTCGATTTTGTTTCTAATCATGTTCACGAATATCATCCGTTTTATAAAAATCATCCGGAATGGTTTGGAAAACTTGAACTTCCGGACGGACGATTAAATCTAAGATTTTGGGATGAGTATAGATTAACTACATGGTTTGAACCATATCTTCCTTCGTTTGATTACATCGGCTCACAAGAAGCATTGGATGTAATGACTGATAATGCTGTGTGGTGGCTTAAGTCAACCGGTGCTGATGGTTTTAGACATGATGCGGTTAAACATGTTCCGAATGAGTTTTGGAGAGAACTTACAAGAAAAATCAAAAAGGAAATTTCAATTACAGAAAAAAAATATGTCTATCAAATCGGCGAAACTTTTGGCGATTATGATTTAGTTAGCTCTTATGTAAATAACGGTCAGTTAAGTTCGCAATTCAATTTTGAGTTATATAATTCTGCTCAAGCTGCATTCATTGATCCTGAACTTTCGTTTGAAATTCTTGATAATGAAATTAAGAAAACGTCAGAAGTTTACGGTACAATTCATTATATGGGTAATATCATGGACAGCCATGACAAAAATAGATACATGGCTTATGCGGACGGAGATCTTAAACTTGAGCAGTGGAGCGCAATTGAAGAGGGATGGAACAATCCTCCGCAAGTTGACGATCCTAAAAGTTATGACAAAATGAAATTATATATGGCGTACATGAATTCAATATCCGGTTTACCTGTTATTTATTATGGCAGTGAATTCGGAATGACAGGCGCTTCGGATCCAGATAATAGAAGAATGATGAGATTTGGCGATGAACTTACAGAATACGAAAAGCAAACACTAAAAGATGTAAGAGAAATTGTTAATCTAAGAAAGGAATATCCGGCATTGCGTTACGGTGATTACTATAACTTAATAGCAGATGAAAATATTTTTGCTTACATCCGCTCATATATGAACCAAAGAATAGTAGTGGTGATTAATAAAAATGAAAATCCGCAAAATGTTGAATTGACTATACCGCCGGTTTATAACATTAATGAAATTGTAAGCTTAACTTCGGATGAAATTGTTCGGCTAAGTAATTCTGTACACAATTTTGTTATTGACGGAATAAGCTGGAAGATGTTTTTGATGCGGTATTCAGAAGTTAGAAATAAATTAAGGTGAGTGTTGAACTCGCCTTTATTTTTTGTCAATTGAATTATCTATTTCTTAAATACATCTTTTCTATGCCCTACTTTTAATACAACAATTATTAACTCATTTTTTTCTATCCTATAAACAATTCGATAATCGTGAAAGCGGATTCTAAAAAGATCAGCTGAGCCTGCTAATTTACGAACTCTTT
Organism: uncultured Melioribacter sp.; assembly: GCA_964387045.1. Lineage (GTDB taxonomy): Bacteria > Bacteroidota > Ignavibacteria > Ignavibacteriales > Melioribacteraceae > SURF-28. The sequence goes on from CAYLVF010000050.1 coordinate 4,827, forward strand.
TAGGGAAAGGATTTTTAGATAACTCTTCAACTTTTATAACTATTTGCGGAATAACTTTTTTAGGTAATTTTTTAAGCTCTTTCAGAGAAGAACTTGTCCATTTTATATTATAATAATCCATCTTTTCTAAGTTGTTCTAAAACTTTGTCGTGATCAATCAAGATATCTTTTTCTCTTGCTACAGCAATGACTAAATCTTCTATATCCTCAAGAAGCTGGTTATAGTCGTTTATGCTCAGAATGACTTCCTTTTTATTTCCTTCTTTATCGGTAATATATCTTACTTTTTGTTTATTTCTTTCTTTTAACATTTTTTATTCTCATTTATTTGTTACCAATATACAAAAATTTGATTAGGTAAATCTCTGTATAAAAACCCCAGGATTTCTAAAGTAATTAAATTACAGACTATTCTTTAGCTGCAGCATTGTTTTGAAAAATCCCGGGGTTTTGAATTATGATTTCACTAAATAAATATGTTCCTGTCTCGGAGTAATAAATTCACAACCATCTTTTGTAATTACAACCTCTTCTTCAATTGTTGCTATACCGTATCCTTCAATCGTTAAACGTGGTTCGATTGTAAATACTTGGTTTTCTTCAAGTGGTAAATATGGTAAATTACCGTAGCGCTCCCAGCGTGGCGAAAGCAGCGCACCGCCGTCATGTGCTACTCTTCCCAACTGATGACCGAGTGCATGAGGATATTCTTCGTAACCGCTGTTGACAATATAACCACGAGCAATATCATCAATTTCACAACCTTGTTTACCGGGTTTGATTGCAGCGGCAGCCTGTGTAATTGAATCACGAATTACATCAAAACCTCGTTGAACCAAAGCAGGCGCTTTTTCTTCGCCCGGTTTCAATACATACCAGGTACGCTGTAAATCGGAACAATATCCTTTATACTTTATTCCGAAATCCATGTTTATAACATGACCCGGCTCTATAATTTTATCGGTTGGACCTGCATGAGCGCCGGCAGTATCGGGACCGGTAAATACCGACGGACAATAATCTTTATCCCATGCTAAACCATACCCTTTTTCTTCAACAATATTATGGACAAATTGTGCAACTTCTTTTTCGCTAATACCCGGCTTTAAGTAATCAGTAACTTGATTGAATATTTTCAGTGTTTCGGTAATAGCTTCTTTCATTATTTCAATTTCTTTATCGGATTTTCTTCCGCGCAATGCGGCAACAATTTCTTCCGATGAAATTAATCTATCTTTATAGGGCGTCTTATCAAGGTGTTCCATTAATTCAAGATACATGCCGTGTGTTAGTCCGTCTGCTAAGGTGGAATTTCTTGAGAAGTTAATTGCAATTTTGTTCGGTTTGAATTCATCAAGAACTTCAAGAAGTTTATCTCTAACATGTTTCAAATAACCCTCAACTCTCTGAAAGGTCCCCACAAGTTTCATGTTAGCAATTTCAAGTGAACCAACGATAGCAATTGTTTGTCCTGTTTTAGTAATTATAAAAGCACTCTGCCAGGTGCAATTTGTACCGACCAGCATATCCATCATCGGGTCATTAATATTGCCGGATTCGCGCACAAATGTCAGCCACATATCAATATCTTTTTCTTTTAATATTTCTACTGCTTGTCTTTGTTTTTCAAGAATCATTTCTTTATCCATTTGCGTCCTCTGGTTATACTTTGAATGAACAGTTTTTACTAAAAATAAACTTAGTTAATCTTATAAACCTACGCAAGAAATATAGAGTAAACAGCTATTGATGTAATAACTTTAATGAAAGGAATTAGACTAGGAGAGATAGAATTCTCCGGAACCCCGAGGATTCCGGAGAAATGAATTTAATTATATCTTAAGTAAGTGAACTTTACCCGCAATGGTTTTTATCTTCACTTTATTTTTGCCTGAACCGGTTATGCCAGTACCTATAAGTTTTTTAGCATTATTATAATCACTGTCAGCATCAACTATTTTTTCGGTTAAGTTAAAGTCACTGACGATTTCAACTTTGTCACGCCGATTTTCATTAAATACAATTTCGATTTCAATATCCATATCAAGATCAGCCGGGACGTAAACTTTCATATCGCCGCCCATCGAGGAGAGCTTAATATCACGTTTCCCGTCGGAGCCTTTCACTTTTACTTCAACATCACCGCCCATTGTCGATGCATCAACCCAGCCGGAAATTTCTTTGATTTCAATATCTCCTCCCATCGTTGTGGCTTTTACATATTCTGCAGCTTTATTTACAGTAATGTTTCCTCCCATTGTATTTAGTGATGCGCCGTTCATTGCTTCATCAATATTAATTGCACCCCCCATTGTTTTAATATTGACTTCTTTGCCAACAGAAGATTTACTTCCCTTAACATTTCGTTGAATAACATTTCCGCCCATAGAAGAAGCATCGACATCACCGACAACATTTTCAACAAGAACTTTACCGCCCATTGTACTTACTTTACCGTCCACTTCCGAATCGGTTAACTCAACCGAACCACCCATAGTGCTGAATGAAATATTACCTTTCAAATTTTTTAACAAGAGTTTTCCCCCCATCGTACTTCCTTTTAACGTTCCTTCAACATTACTTACATCAAGTTCGCCACCCATTGTTTCGAGATCAAGATCAAATTTATTCGGGACACGAACTTTAACAGTACCGTTTGTTGAATTGCTATGTTTTTTCTCTACGAAATAAGCTTTCAAAAAAACTCCGTAAGAAGTTTTTGAAGCTTCCAATTGAACATCATCTGCGTCCCGCCCTTTTATTTCGGCATCAATATCAACAATATTTTTATCCCAGCCTTCAATAATTATATCGGAACCGGCTTTAATTTCAACAACAAGCTTTTGACCAGGTTGTACTTCTATCTCTTTTTTAAGAGTTGGATATGCAAACAATGTAACAGCAAATAAAAATATTAGACTGAATTTAGAGTATTTCATTTTTCCCCCAAAGAATTATGATTATTTCTTTTTGATTTGTATTCCACCCATGTTGGTTTTCAAATTAACTTTTGTACCGCCACCGTTAATTGCAAAGTTTCCTATTGTACTTCCTCGCTTGTCATCGATCTCGCCGGTAAAATCAGAATTTATTATTTTGTTTTTATCTCTGCCCCAAGCCACCGAAATAGCTTGAGCTTTGATAGTTGCTTTGATACTCGCAGGAATCAACAAAGTGATATCACCTGAAAAGGTTTCTATATCAGAATCTTTATTAGAAAGAGATTCTAACTCAACATGTATATTTCCAGCTGCCGTTCTTGCTTTAACACTACCGGTTATTTGTTTTAGTTCAATATTACCGCCGCCGGTATTTGCATCAACGTAGCCGTTAGCTTTTCCGATAAAGATATTACCACCGTATGTTTTAGCCTTAACACCGTTTTCGCCTTTTTCTAATTTTATGTTGCCTCCGAAGGTTGTCAATTCAACATCCCCGCTTGATTCTTTCACGTCAATATTTCCGCCGAATGTAGTAACTTTTTTAACATTACTTATTTTGTTCAGCCGAATATCTCCTCCCATCGTTTTTAATTCTGATGAAGACCCGCTAATATTACCTCCGAATATATCACCGCCGTGAGAAGAGACTGAAGTGCTGCCGGAAATATTCTTAAAAGATATATCTCCCCCCAAAGTTTCCAACTGCACATCACCGTTAACATTTTGCAAGTCAATATCTCCCCCCATGGTATTGACTTTAATACTCCCGTTAATATTATCCTGAATATTGATATCGCCGCCGGTTGTAATTAGAACTAAATTCATTTCCGAAGGAAGAGATACAAAATAATCTGCATCACCACCCCAACCGAACCTACTTTTATATCTAACGGAAATTTTATCGCCGAATGTTTTTACCTCGATATATTCCGCTTCTTCATCATCAAGTCCATCAACTTTGATTTGAACTTCATTTCTATCCCATGTTTTAATTGAGATATCTCCCGGGTTAATTTCAAGCTCGAATGTCCCGCCTTTTTTTGCTTCAACAGTTTTAGTAATCAAATCTCTCTGTGCAAAAACAACTGTCGAGATCAAAAGTAATAATATTGCTATTGTTTTATTCATCTTAAAACTCCTCACGAATTAAAGAAGCAACTTTTAGTTTTATATGCTCTTGATTATCGTTTGTTAATTCGTTTTCAATAATATTTTTAAGTTCGTTATCTACGGATTTCCCTTGAAGCTTGAGTTCGGCAAAAGCATTAATTGCTGCGACTTTAAGTCCCGGGTTTTCGTCATTTGCCAATACGAATAAATAAGTATCCCTAATTTCATCGTCATAATTAAACTTCATCAATGCATTCAAAGCTTCTCTTCTAACACCGGCGTTCTTATCGGTTTTAAGCGCATTAATTAAAGCTTGTTTAACCTTCGGATCCATTATAGCGCTTTGAGATGAGTAAGATGAAAGTGTATTGACAGATCTAATTCTTAAACCGGGATTATCGGAAGTTGATAAGGCTGCGGCTAACAATCTCTGTATTCTAGGATCGCTTGCATCCCCCGTATAAGAAATAGGTTTAATTGCATCAAATCGAATCTCAATTTCCCCTTCATCGCTAAAAGGATTTTGAAACCGAATGTTCGATATATTTATTTCATTTCTATCGATGGCATCCAAATCAATTTCATTTTCAGCTAACTTTTGAATTGGCGGCGCAGTTGTGGAACTAAAAATTATATATCCCAGGAAAAACCCGATAAGCAATGTTGTTGCCATTGTATAGGCAACTTTATAATTCGTAAAGAAAATAAAATGCCAGAATGATTTTTGTTTTGCTTTAATTTTTTCTGATACTTGTTCTACTTCAATTTTATTGAACAGTTCTTTTCTAAAGTTCTCAAGTTTATTTTCATCTATTGTTTTTGGTTTTGAGTTTTGAATTACGGAATAAAATTTTTGATACGAATCGAATTCTCTTTTGTATTCATTTGACTCAAGAATTTTATTTTCAACCAATTCTCTTTGATCTTGATCAAGTTCATCAAGAAAATAGAGTTCAAGTAATTCTCTAAACTTTTCTATTTTCATATTACACCTCTATCACATGCTTTAATTGTTCTTTCATTTTGCCGGATGCATTAAACAAATATCTTTTTACCGTTCCTTCGGTGCACTGCATCATTTCGGCAATTTCTTTTATTTTATATCCGTCAAAGTATTTCATAGTAAAAGCTAATTTTTGCTGAGCAGGAAGTTTCTCTAAGGCTTCATTTATATATTGTTGATTTTCATTAAGCTCTGTTTCTTTTTCTACCGAAGAATCTGATTCGATAAAATCACTTCTTGTTCTAATATCTTCTTCATCATTTCCTATTTGTTCATCGAGTGATTGATGCTTGTCTCTTTCTTTTCTTGTTTTATATGATATACAGACATTAGTTGCAATTCGAAAAAGCCAGGTTGAAAATTCACTTTTGAACCGAAAATTTTTTAATCCTCTAAAAACTCTGAGAAAAACTTCCTGGTAAATATCTTGTGTATCGTCCTCGTTATTTCTAAATGACATCGCAATATTCAAAACCTGACGATCGTAACGATATACCAATTGTTCAAATGCCAATTGATCTCCTTTTTGTGCTTTTGTTATAAGTAGAATTTCGTCTTGCATAATCCTCGTCTCTCAGAAGTTAGACTTCAATTAGCCGGA
>CAYLVF010000051.1:0-1511 GCA_964387045.1 uncultured Melioribacter sp.
ACATTAATATCAGTTTGTTGATTCTGTTCCAATATTCCTCCGGTATTAATTTCTTGTAAAATTTGCGAGCCTATTGCAGACTCTATCTAGTATATAATTTGCAAGTTGCGAAGGTACTAAAAAGTTATTAACTATTAAAGCTAAAGCCAATGGTTCACCTTCTGCTGTTCTTATATATCCGGCTAAGCCTCTCGTATTTTCTAAGAAAGCAGATTTACCCCTAAAATTATTTTCTGCTTTCGTTCTTTTCATTCTGTCAAATAGAGTACCGTCATAACCAGCAATTGCAAGCGATTTGTAAAAACTATCAAATTCCGTACTTCTGTACATATAAGCTAAAAGATTCACAATTTGTTTTGGTGTAACCAAATTGTATGATGATAAACCGGAACCATCAACCATTATAAAGTTATTAGGATTAATTCCCATTCCCTTCATCAATTCTTTTATGGCATTTATTCCATTCGAGGTGCTCCCATATCCGTATAATTCATAACCGATAGTTTTAAGCAATTGCTCTGATAGAAGATTATCGCTTTTCTTGTTAATCTCCGATACAATATTTAAGAGATGATCGGATTTGTAAGTAAATAACGGAATGATGTTTTCAGTATCGTAATTCTTATCATACTCAGCTAGCCTAAGAGCGCTTCCTGTTATTTCAACTTCTTCGTCTATTAATAATTCGTAAAATGTGTTTACAAAATATTGTGAGGCATTATTAACGGGAATATAAACAGAATATGGTGCGGCAGTAACAGGGATATTGCCGGTCAATTCTATTATGTTATTACCCATTCTATTGACTACAACATTTAATGATGAGTTAATTGTTGATGTAATTATATTATTAATAACTTCATAATCATCAATGAACTCGGTAGTAAAACTTATTTGTGCCGGTTGATGAATTTGTGTTGGTTTAATTATTATTTCAATTGCATTTTTATTTAAACAAAATGCTCCGCTTGGCGGCGCAAACCAATTATCCATGTATTCAGCTAACCATCCAACACCGTATTTATCTTGTCTAAAATTTCTATCGATAACTATAATATTACCTTTAATTAAATAAATTCCCTTATGATTCAAAGAATCTATCCACTGTATAAAACTATCTTCGATCGTTATAGTCGGATCACCATTACCCACAATAATCAAATTGCCATCGAGCATCCCGTTTGAAATCGCTCCATCAATAAAAAATTCGGTATGATATTGATATCTCGAGCCAAGCAGCAACAACCCATTTGACGTTGTAAAAAGTTTTAGAAGACTTGCCGGCTTAAAGAGTTTATCGGAATTTAACTTATAGAAGATCTCACCGGTTTTTAATGATTGTATTGAAACTCCCCAGAATGCATTGCTGAAATTCGGATCACTAAAAATATCATCAAGTTCGGTTCGCAATTCACTCAAATTATTTTTTTTACTAGTGTTATTCTGAAGCGAATCAATATTGATAGCATTTTGTGCAGATAAAAAATTCAATAACAATATGAGAATTAAAA
>CAYLVF010000051.1:1521-10481 GCA_964387045.1 uncultured Melioribacter sp.
TATGGTCTATATACTTCCGTATTTCTGTATAAGATAATTTTCGTGATTTACCAATCGGCAGATGATCAGCAGTAAATTCACCAAATTTTATTCTCTCTAATGATTTTACTTCATAGCCCAAGGAGTTAAACATTCTTTTTACAAAATGATTTCTCCCTTCTAATACTTCTACACCAACGACTTTATAATTTTTCTTTTTAGGAAAATAAATTCTTTTAAATACACTTTTCCGTTTGTCGAGAGTGACTCCTTTCAACAATCTTTCACGGTGTTCTTTTGTTAATTCCTTATCAAGTCCGGCAATATATTCGCGAATTATTTTCTTCGAGGGATGTGTAAGCGCATTTGCAAAATCACCGTCGTTCGTAAGTAACAGAACACCGGTAGTATCGTAATCAAGTCTGCCAACCGGGAAAATAGATTTATCGGTTTTAATTAATTCGGTAACGGTTCTTCTCCCCTTTTCATCATTAGTTGAAGTAATAAAACCTTTCGGTTTGTTGAGAAGGATGTAAACTTTTTGTTCAGGCTTAACTTTTTCTCCGTCAACTTTAACTTCGTCATACTCCGGATTAACTTCAAAAGCAAAGTCAATAATAACTTTTTTGTTAACAGTTATTCTTCCATCTTTAATTAGTTCTTCTGATTTTCTACGGGAGGCAATACCACATTCAGAAAGAAATTTATTCAGCCGAATTTTCTTCTTCGCCGTTTGTTCCATTTTCTAATTCTTCCTCAATTTCATTCATCATGATTTTTCTTTTTTGCTCGATAAAATCTTCGTCTTGCATTATCTCTTCTATTTCTCTTGGTTTCGGAAGATCCGAAATTTTATTCAATCCAAAATATTTTAGAAATTCATCTGTTGTGCTATAGAGAAGCGGTCTGCCTATTGTCTCCGCTCTTCCTTTTATTGTAATCAAATTCTTTTCAAGAAGTGTGTTAATCATATAATCGGAATTAACTCCACGGATTGATTCAATTTCCGGTTTTGTTATTGGTTGTTTGTAAGCAATAATTGCAAGTGTTTCAAGAGCTGCTTGACTTAATCGTCGTTTACTTTTTTCTGTTGATAAATAACCTAGATATTTTGCATAATCCGGTTTGGTTGAAAAACTATAACCGCCTGCTATTTTAATAATCAGGAATGATGCTTCAGTTTTTTGATAGTTATTGTTGAGCGTATCTATGCAATTATCAATATCATTCGGAGTAATTTCAATTTCTTCGCCGTCAATTTTTCTTATTGCATTTATAATTTCACCTGCAGTTATAACTTCATCGGATGCAAAAATAAGTGCTTCAATTACAGAGTTATAAATGTTGTCCATTTTGCTCCATAGCGTATAGTTCGAAATTATTAAACTGGTTAGATTCTCTTAATCCGAGTCGTCCCATCTTTATCATTTCAAGCATCGCAATAAATGTAACAATGATTTTTATTTTGCTGTTCATCTCTTTCATTAATTCGAAAAAGAAGACATTTTTCTTTTCGCTTATTTTGTTTTCTAGATATTGTATCTGCTGATCGATTGTAACATTCCACTTTTTAACTTCATGCACAGCTTCTTTCGGTTTTTCTTCAAGTGCTTTACGAAACGCTTTTATCAAATCATAAATAGTAATATTTTTTAGAAGAATATCAATTTCGGGAGGAGCTTCTTTTTCATCATGCCTGAAATAATTTCTAAAATAGATTTTACGTTGATTTGCTTCAAGAAATGAAAATTCTTCCGAAACTTCTTTATAACGCTTGTATTCTAAAAGTGCTTTAACTAAATCTGCCCGCGGATCAACTTCCTCTCCTTGTTCATCGATTTCTATTGGTAAGAGCATTCTGACTTTAATCTGCATTAAAGTGGAAGCCATTAATATAAAATCACCGGCAACTTCAAGATCAAGTTTTTCCATTAATCGTAGATAACCCATAAACTCTTTAGTAACATAAGCTATCGGGATATTGTAGATATCCAGTTCATCCCGTCTAATGAAAAATAGCAGAAGGTCTAACGGACCCTCAAAATCGTCTAATTTTATTTTATACATCTTACCCTAATTGCATTTTAGAACGAACATCTTCCATAGTATTAACCGCTATTTTCTTTGCTGCGGTTTCACCTTCGTGAAGTATATCTTCTACTTTTTTCGGATCGTTTTCTAAAACTTTTCTTTTTTCAATTATCGGTTCAAGAAATGAATTAATTTTTTCTGTACACATCATTTTGCAGTCAACACAACCGAGAGTACCGGCACGACATCCGGCTGCAATCTCTTCTTCACCTTCCGGGTTAAATTTTTTGTGATATGTATAAACCAGACAAATTTCCGGTCTTCCCGGATCGTTCTTTCTAATTTTTTGAGGATCTGTTACAGCTTTTCTTAATTTATTTTTAACAGTTTCAGGATCATCCGAAAGAAGAATTGTATTATTAAGTGATTTACTCATTTTCGCGGAGCCGTCTAAACCGGGCAAACGTGCAAACTTTGTAAGCAACGGTTCAGGTTCTGGAAAAACAAATCCATATTGGTTATTAAACTTTCGTGCGATTTCTCTCGTGATTTCAATATGAGGAACTTGATCTTCACCAACAGGTACGGCATCACCCCTATAAAGAAGTATATCGGCAGATTGCAAAACAGGATAACCAAGATGACCATATATTACATTCTGAATATTCAGATCACGAATTTGATCTTTTACAGTCGGATTTCTTTCCAATCTTGCTTGAGTAATTAACATCGAAAAGATAAGGAACAATTCAGTATGTTCTTTTATTTGTGATTGTCTGAAGAACGGGCTTTTCTCAGGATCAAGACCGGCAGCTAACCAATCAATCACCATTTCAATTGTGTTAGAATATACACTAGATGTGTCGAGATTTGTAGTAAGAACATGATAGTCCGCAATTAGATGATAACTATCGTAAGTATTTTGAAGTTCGATCCAATTTTCGAGAGCACCGACATAATGACCTAAATGTAGTTTACCGGTAGGTCTCATTCCGCTTAATATTCGTTTTTTTGCCATAAAATGAAGTTTATTTGTGGAAAAGAATTAGTTTAACTTGCAAAGATAATCAAATTCTCTGAGAATTGAATCCGTTTAAAATGATTAATGGAAAAGAAACGGTTTCCATTTTTCTTCCAATCTTCCGGTAGAATTTTTGATATACATGATATGATTTGGAGTATAAGGTTTAACACGAAGTTTCATCATTGCTTCTTCCGGGGTACGGTCACCTTTCTTATTATTACAATGCAAACATGCAGCTACAAGATTTTCCCATATATCTGTTCCGCCCCTTGATTTCGGGATAATATGATCCAGGGTAAGAGTTATATCTCCCCTTCCGCAATATGCACAGCGATGCCTATCTCTCTTCAGTATATTTTTGCGTGTAAGAATAATTTTTTTGTAAGGTACAGTTATATAACTGCTGAGGCGAATAACACTTGGCCATGGGAAAGATTTTGATACTGTACGAACAACCTTATCGTCTCTGTTTTCAACTAACTCAGCCTTACCGAGAAAAATAAGAACCATTGCTTTTTTTACATTACAAATAGTAAGAGGTTCGTAACTCTGGTTAAGCAGAAGTACTTTAGAATTTAACGCTCCGTTGGTATGCTTGTGAACTTCGAATGCTTATCTCCTTTTTTGAAAATTAAGTTTTAATATAATAGAAATATCATTCAATAGAAATATTATTCTCCGTTCTTAATCACTCCACCGGCTAATACAAAACCATCGCCATCATATAATACCACGGATTGACCTGGAGTGATTGCCGATTTGGGTTCATCAAATTCAATAAAAAATTCAGAATCGTTTGATGAAATCACGGTAGCGGCAGAGCCTTTATCATTGTATCTGATTTTTGCTAATACTTTTGCCCCATTTAATAGATTACTTGCACTGACATAATTTACTTCATCGGCATACAATTTTTTCTGGCTGATTTCTTCTTTATCGCCAATTACAACCGTGTTTGTACGATGATCAATCTTTTTAACATACACAGGCTTTCCCATTGCAATCCCTAAACCTTTACGCTGCCCGACAGTATAGAACGGAATTCCTTTGTGCAAACCGACTTTTTCACCGTGATAGATCATGTCACCTTCGGGAACTTTATCAATAATATCCGGAATTCTTTCTCGCAAAAATCGTTCGTAATTATTATCAGCGACAAAGCATATTTCTTGACTATCGGGTTTGCCTGCGGTTTTCAAACCAAATTTTTCTGCAAGTTGACGTACTTGAGGTTTAGTATATTTCCCAAGTGGAAATAGTGTTCGACTTAGACTTTCTTGCGTTAATCCCCACAGCGCATACGATTGATCTTTATTATTATCGGATGAATTTCTCAATGTGTAACGAGCTTCAATCTCATCATAATCAACAATTGCATAATGACCTGTTGTAACATATTTTGCATCAAGTGCATCTGCTTTAAGAAGAAGTTCTTCCCATTTTATTTTTCGATTACAAATGACACATGGATTCGGAGTTCTTCCGCTTAGATATTCATCTACAAAATTATCAATTACTGCTTCTTCGAATGCTTTGGTAAAATCAACTGTGTAATGAGGAATGTTAAATTTATTTGCAACATTTTTTGCGTCGAAAATTGCATCTAAGGAACAGCATCCCGATTCATGTTTTGGTGCCCCGCCGACTTCCATGAATCCCCATGTTTTCATAGTAACACCGATGACTTCGTATCCTTTTTCATGCAGCAAAGCCGCAGCGACCGAGGAATCCACTCCACCGCTCATTGCTACTATAACTCTATTATCGTTCAAAATACTTCCTTTCACTTAAATCGATATATTATCTTAAAATTACTTATGAAATATACTGAAATGTGAGCCTTATTTCTAAATCTTGATTAGTTGGAGTGATGCGATAGGATACTAACTTTAATTATCCGCATTTTTCTGAAAAAGAATAGCGAAGCAAGTAACGTAATTATCGGAGTGACTCATAGTAATTTTCAATGATTTATCATTACTAATAAATTTTCTTAAATCTCCGTTTAATCTAACTTGCGGCAGGCCGTTTTTCTCATTATAGATTTCAATATCTTTCCAACGAAATCCTTTATTATCACCCCCGGCAAGAGATTTTGCAATTGCTTCCTTTGCGGCAAATCTTGCGGCTAAATGTTGATATTTATTTTTCTTCGATAAACTGTAATCAAGTTCACCTTGAGTAAATATTTTATTCAAAAATTGATCGCCGAATTTTTCAACACTTTGTTTAATTCGTTGTATTTCGATAATGTCTATTCCAATTCCTAATACCATTTTAGTAACCTACTGCTTTCCCAAAACCTCTTTTGTCTGAACTTCCCCAGAAGAGATTGTTTTGTTTATTAAAAAGTATTCCTTCCACTCTTCCTAAAATACTAATTTCTTTAAGTTTATGTCCCCTATTAATCAAATCTAATTTAACGTCTTCAGTCATTCCATAAGATTCGAAAACAATTTCATCCGGCAGCCATTGATGATGAAAACGTGATGCATTAATTGCATCTCTGATATTCATTTTGAAATCAAGTACATTAATAATTACCTGAAGCACAGATGTGATAATTGTTGATCCTCCTGGAGAACCGACAATTAAAAAAGGTTTATTATCGTTCAATACAATCGTCGGAGACATTGTGCTCAACATTCTTTTACCCGGTACAATTTTATTAGCTTCACTTCCCACAATACCAAATTGATTTTCAACTCCAACTTTTGCAGTAAAATCATCCATGTGATTGTTTAACAGGAACCCGGTTCCATCCAAAACAATTTTATTTCCGAATGATGAATTAAGTGAAACAGTTGTGCTTACTGCGTTTCCATCTTTATCAATAACCGAATAATGAGTAGTTTCTGTTTTCCCGGATGGGATATATTCAATATTATGAATCTCCAGAGAAGAGGTTGCAGTCTCGCCTATTTTAGAATAAATATCATTAAGATGATTTTCGGAAAGAAGATAATCTATCGGCACTTCATGGAAATCACTGTCGCCGATAAAAACGGCTCTGTCAGCAAATACATATTTAAGAATTTCCGAAATTGTATGAATATATTCTGATGAAGCCCATTGTTCTTTTGTAAAATTATATTTTTCAAAAACTGCTAAAGTTTGAGCAATACCAATACCGCCGGCAGATGGAGGCGGCATTCCTATAATTTGATACTCTTTATAATTACTAATAATAGGTTCGCGTTCAATTGCTTCATAATTTTCAAGATCATCATAAGAAATTAATCCATTGTTCTTACCGGATTGTTCGACAAATATATCGGCAATTATACCTTTATAAAATCCATCTTTACCATTGTCACGAATTAATTTAAGAGTATTAGCCAGATCTTTTTGAACAAAGAGAAAGTTCATTTTTAATGAGTCACCGTTATCAGTGAAAATATTTTTTGAAGATTCAATTGAAACAAACGATGAATGAAATTTATTAATTGATTCAACAAGCCAATAATCAAGAACGAATCCGTTTTCTGCCAAATCTATTGCGGGCTGAATTACTGCACTTAAATCCATTGTTCCGTATTTTTCAAGCGCATAGACTAAACCGGCAACTGAACCGGGGATTCCAATTGAAGTCCATTGATGTAAACTTCTCTTAGTATTATAGTTCCCTTCTTCATCTAATAACATTTGTTCTGTAGCGGCATGGGGAGCAACTTCACGGAAATCAATTGTGGTGTTATGACCATTTAGATGGATAACCATAAATCCACCTCCTCCAATATTACCTGCAGCCGGATAAGTTACCGCAAGTGCAAAGCCGGCAGCTACTGCTGCATCAACTGCATTGCCACCTTGTTTTAAAATATTAACTCCTACCTCAGAAGCTAATTCACTTGCCGAGACAACCATTCCATTTTGTGAATAAACAAGTTCACCTGATGCAAATAATTGTGATGAAAAAAGGAGAATTAAAAAAATAATACTAGAATAGGTTAATCTTTGCGTCAACGTTTATGCCTTCATTTTTAAGCTGTTCAATCAGTATGTTTGTCAGTTCTTTGAGATTTTCCAAGGATGTTCTTAAATCGTCATAAAATTTTTCATCGTAAAGCAATTTACCAATATTATTTTCACGTGATTGAATTTCTTTCATCAACGAATCCATTTTAACAATAAACCGATTTGAATTTTCAACCAACGTACGTGTTTGGTCGATCGTTCTTGTTAAAGCATTACTATTGTTTTGAAGAAATTCATTTGTAGTAGTTACAAGAATTTTTGACGAATCAATTAGTGATTTTATACCGACACGATTTTCATCAATTAATTGTGAAGTTCTTTTGCTCAATGAATTAAGTTCCGAAAAAGCATTTTTTACATCCGAAGCAAATTTATCATCAACGAGAATGTTATTAACAGCGCTTAAGGTTATCGAAAGTTCTTCAATAATATTCTTAATATTTTGTTCCATTCCGCTTAAAGTTGCCATTGCGGTTGAAATGTCACCTGAAAAAAGTCCACTCTGAACAACAGAGTAGTCAATTTGCTGATGAGAACCACCTGGAGATATTTCAATTTTCTTCCCGCCCATTAAATCCAGCATCATAATTGAAAATGCGGCATCGGATCTAATATCAACATCTTCATCAAGCGTGGTTTTAACCAAAACAGTGTTACCATCCAAAGTGATAGATTCGACAATACCTTTCTTAACACCGTTAACCGCGACTAAATCCCCGGGGGTCAACCCTGCTACCGAATTAAAACTTATAGTCAATTCTTTTTTATCAGAAAATAGATCAACATTTTTTGCCCAAGCAATAACCCACATAAGTATCACAACTGATACTAGTAAACTTATACCTACTTTTATTTCAGTTTTTCTGTCTTGTTTCATTTTTTATAAACTCTTTTAGATTTTCAAATTCTTCCGAGGTAAATAATGAATCTTTAGTGTAACGGTCAATTCTCATCATTATTGTGGACATATAATTTAAGCCTTCTTCCATTTTCATTAGGGATGCATCCTTTGAAACTTCCGTCCATAATATTTTCAAAGAATCCGAATATTCATCCGGTCTTAATCTGTCAAAATATTTTTCAATAGAATCTGCGGTTATTTCTATTACTCTTCCCTTAAAAAATTGAATAATTTGATCACCATATTTATCACCTATATATAAACCCGCACCGATCAGAATTGTAAAAATAGTGATAGTTGTTAAAAAACAACCTCTTTTCATTCTTTATCTTCGTTCAGTTTAATGCGTTCAATTACTATTTTGTTAATACGGTTATTTACTACTTCTTGGACAGTAAATTTATAACCTTCGTAAACGAATTGATAGTTTTCTGATGGGATTGTTCCCGCATGATTAAATATAAAACCGGCAACAGTATCATAGTCATCGTCTTCCGAAGAAAATTTGTGTTCAAATAATTCGTTAAGTTCCTCTATCGGAGTTTTGCCAAGGACAATAAATTTATTTGCATCTATTTTTTTAATTTCTTCTTCTTCATTGTCATATTCATCACGGATTTCACCGACAATTTCTTCAAGAATATCTTCTAACGAAACGAGTCCGGATGTTCCACCGTATTCATCAACAACAATTCCTAAGTGAAGATTTTTTGATTGAAACTCATGCATCAGTTCATTAATGAATTTTGTTTCGGGAACGAATATTGTTTCCCTGGAAATATTTTTTAGATTCACACTATCTTTAACTTCACTTTTCTTTGAGACAAAAGGAAGCAAATCTTTTGCGTAGATTATCCCGACAATATTATCGAGGTTTTCTTTGTATAAAGGAATTCTACTGTGCCCCGATTCAACAATGGTATTCAGCAGTTCATCAAAACTTGTATCAAGAGAGACGGCGACAATATCCACACGCGGAGTCATTATTTCTCTTACAGTAACTGATTTAAAACTTACTAAACCGGAAATCAAATCATGTTCATCTTC
>CAYLVF010000052.1:0-10202 GCA_964387045.1 uncultured Melioribacter sp.
CATTTGATGAACCTGTAAATCCATGAATAAAGATAATTGTCGATTTTTCTGGTCTGAAAAATTCGATGTTAACAAAGAGTGAATAATTTTCAAAAGGAATATTCATAACTCATAATTACAAATAAAATAAGAATTTATTCTTCTTTTTCTTCGATTGATGAGACAACTTTCCCAAAATAATTCTTTCTGAGTTCAATTCCTTTTTGATAATCGGTTTTTATTTCAAGAATGGAAAAACTTTTGCCGTCAATTGATTTTTCTAATTTCGCCCTCAATTGATTGTAAGACTTAACCGAAGAGTAATTACCATTATAAACTTTCACGACTTTAGAAAAATCAATATTAACTGGTGTGAAAAAATAATCTTCAAAAATATTTTTCTCTTTACCGATAGGAAGCATTCCGAAAATAGCACCGCCTCCGTTGTTTATTAAAATAATTGTCATTGGAATATTGTATTTCATTAAACTATGCAAGCCATTTGAATCGTGATAAAATGAAAGATCGCCGGTAACTAAAACAGTTGGAATCTTTGATGAAGCTGCAATACCGGCAGAAGTTGAATTTATTCCGTCAATTCCGCTTGCACCTCTGTTCGTAAAGAGGTTTATATTTTTATCGATTTTCGATTTAAAAAACTCTAAATCACGTATCGGCAGACTGTTTGAAATAAATAGATTTGCTTTCCCAGGAAGTGAGTCAATCACAAAATTAATTATTCCAATTTCATCAGTAACTTTTGTTGAATTAAGAAATTTTCCTTTTATCAATTCTGTTTTGTTATCAATTGACTGATAAGTCTGCAGAAAATCTTTTTGAACTTTCCTTTCAATTTTATCCGGAATGATTTTACAGAAAACACCTGGTTCAGCTTTTATTAATTGGCTGAATTTGCTGCCGGAATCTTTTCTATCGCCGAATTCATTTACAGAAATTTTATATGCATCAGTCTCAGCAATAAAATCCAACATTGAATTTGAAGTGGGACTATTTCCGAAATGGATTATTAATTCCGGTGAATATTTTTCAGTGAATTTTTTAGAACGAAGAAATGCTTGATGATTAACAATAATATTTTTGTGATTACTTTTTAAGAAAATTCCGCTTGCACCATCTGCCAAAATCGGGAAATTAGTCT
The DNA here is from genome assembly GCA_964387045.1 of uncultured Melioribacter sp. Lineage (GTDB taxonomy): Bacteria > Bacteroidota > Ignavibacteria > Ignavibacteriales > Melioribacteraceae > SURF-28. The sequence continues at coordinate 1,139 of CAYLVF010000052.1, forward strand.
TTTCAGAAAATCTAATTAAGTTTTTTATAAAATCCTTTTTGTAGTTATCCCAACCGACTAAGATAACACCTCTTTCGGAGTTGTTAATTCTATGTATAACTTGGTTATATTTATTCGGGCTTTCCTTTTTGGATTGAATGATTGGGAGATTGGATGATTGTAATTTATCAATTTGCCGAAGAAATATTTCGGTGACTTCTAAATTCTCAATTGATTTTTCCAGTGGTTTTTCGAATTGGAAATTTAAGTGGACGGGACCTTTATCAAGTTGTGTGCTTATTAAAAATGCTTTGTCAATAATTTTCTTGAATGATTTAATATTATTTAGAGAACTATTGGGCAAGCCAATATCTTCAAAAAATCTTATATGATTTTTGTAAAGATTAACTTGATTGATAGTTTGATTTGCACCTGTATTTCTTAAATATTCCGGTCGGTCGGTTGTAGATACAATTAACGGGATTCTTTGTTGATAAGCTTCAATTATTGCCGGGTAAAGGTTTGCAGTAGCTGTTCCCGATGTTGTAACAATTACAGTCGGAGCACCGGTTTGTTTTGCTAAGCCAAGTGCAAAGTAGGCGCTCGATCTTTCATCGACAATAACATACTTTTTAATTTTTTTGTTTTCGGCAAAAGCGGTTGTTAAAGGAGTACTTCTTGAACCGGGGGAAATACAAACATTCTTTACGCCATATTGAAATAGTTGATCAACAAAAAACTTTGACCAGATGTAGTTAAGATTGATAGATTTTTTCATGAGGAAACATAGATAAAATCGGTTTCAATTTTAATTCGGTTTCTTCAAATTCTGAATCGGGGTCCGAACCTTCAACAATACCGCAGCCGGCAAATGCGTATAAATCATTATTCTTTAGAAGTGCTGAACGGATAGAAACAGCAAATTCTCCCTGTTCTTCAAAATTGAACCAGCCTATTATTCCGGCATACAATCCCCGGTTATATCCTTCGGTTGCACGAATAAAATCTAATGCACCGGACCAGGGTACACCGCAAATTGCCGGTGTAGGATGAATTTCTTTCAGGATTGAAAAAATTGAATTGCCCGGTTTCAACTTTGCTTTAATCGGCGTCCAAAGATGCTGAATGTTGGAAAGCTTTCTAATTATTGGTTCGCTGTCATAAATTATTTCATCCGAAAAACCGGAAAAAGAATTAGTAATAAAATCTACAACGGCATTTTGTTCATGTAGATTTTTTTTACTTTGCAATAATTCATTAGCCAGTTTTTCATCTTCTATTTTATTAGTTCCTCTTGGAGTTGAACCGGCAAGTGCATCGGCTTCAACCCAGCCGTTGGAAATCTTTGCTAATTTTTCAGGCGATGCACCAAAAAAGAGAGACTCATTTTTCCCATAAGCAAAAATGTAACAACGCGGGTAATTATTTGCTAAGTTTTTTATTTTTTCGGAAATGTCCGGCTGGTTGGATATCTTTAATTTTACTCTTCTTGATAAAACAATTTTTTTGTATGAACCTGCGGCTATTCGATTTAGGGCAGAGTTAACCTGGTTCGTCCATTTATTTTTTTCGTCTTCACTAAACAGATTTGATTCTTCAACGGTTTCTTTTACCCCGTTGGAATAATCAATTTTTAGTTCGTCAATAATATTTTCATGCTGCTTAAGCAATTCAATTAATTCTTCATCGGGCTGGTTCTCAAATATAAAATTATGAATCAATGATACTTGTTGGTTCTTTCTAAAAAGAATTATCTTTGGTATGAACCAATCGGAATCGGCGTAATCATTCCAGATGGAATTTTCGAAATCACCTTCGGGAGAAAATTTCATTCCCCCCATAAATAAAGGAATAGATTTTGATTCGATGCTATCAAAATTATTGTAATAATTGGTAAGCCATTTTTCAATTTGTTTTTTGCTTTCTTCGGTTCTTCTTATCCCGTAATTATTAACATCATAAAGTGAATCTATTCCGACTATTACATATTCTTCATCCGGTTTTTCCCAATAAAAGAAAGTTGATTTTCTTTTATAGAGATTATTAATAACATTGCCGAAATTAATATACGGTTGGTTGAAGGAAAACGAGATCAGTTTTGCTGATTGTTCCTTTACTTCAGCGGATTTAATTCCATCTAAGAACTGTAGAAATTTTTCAACTTTAGTGGTCAACACAAAATCTTTGTTTAAATTGAGTGATAAAATATAAAAATAAAACGTATCTATAAAGTTATGTAATTTTCTTTTTACTAAATAACTACCTATGATAAAACATCTTAAGATAAAGGATAAATCCTACCAAGTCTTATTCAAAAAAAGTAAACGAGCTAAGCGCTTACTGCTAAAAATTTCTAAAACAGGTGAAATAGTGTTAATAGTTCCTATAAATGCTACTTTTAAGCAAGGTAACGATTTTTTAACGCGGTCGGTTTATTGGCTTGAAAAAAAAATTGATAAACTTGATTTTAATAGTGAAAAATTCAGATATTTTGGTGAGGAAATAGAAATTAAATATTCTTCAATCAATTATTATTCTCATTTTGTTCCTTCATTTATTGACAATCGGCTTATCATTCCTCATGAGGACGATCGGCATTTCAAAGATTATTACAACGACTGGTTATTTTTGAAAGCTAAAGAATATATTCCTATCAGAGTAAATGAATTAGCTCATAAGTATGGATTCTCTTATAATAAAGTTTCGGTAAAAAGAATAAAATCCCGTTGGGGAAGTTGTTCTTCTAAAAGAAATCTTTCTTTTAATTGTAAATTGTTGTACTTTAATACTAAAGTAATCGATTATGTTATTGTTCATGAATTATGTCATCTGGTGGAAATGAACCATTCAAAAAATTTTTGGAAACTTGTTGAACAATTTATACCGGATTACAAGATTTACAAACACACTATATCACTCAACAATATGTAGGGGAGAAGTAAAATGGAAAAAACAAAAACAGATCTCGCTCTTGATCTTTGGACAAGACTTTCAAAAGCTCATGACAAAGTTCGAAAAGAGCAAATGAAACAAATGGCGCAAGAAAAGTTGACGGCGCCTCAGTTCAACGTTCTTGAAGTTCTTGCTAGAAGAGGTCCTATTCCTCTTAAAAGAATTAGCGAGGAATTAATGGTTACCGGCGCTAATATTACTTGCGTTGTTGATAACCTCGAAAAAGAAGATTTGGTTTTGCGTGTTCACTCTAAGGAAGATAGAAGAGTTATCAACGCTGAACTAACCGAAAAAGGAAGAACAAAGATTAATGGTATCCTTCCCGAATATGCAAGACAAATGGCTGAACTTACTAGCGTACTTACTGAAAGTGAACAACGTCAGTTAGCGAGTTTATTGGAAAAATTAAACTAATACTCTTTATTTAAGACCGTTCTCAAATTTAAGGGCTATCCATTCATTTAATTTTTTTGTTTGAATGAATCGGAAGCCCTTTTTTGTATATGCAGATTTAATGTTTTCCTCGTCTTGAATTAATAAGCCCGATAAAATTAAATCACCCGAAGCCGAGATCTTTCTATAAATATCATCAGCAATGTCAATAAGAATATTTTTATTGATGTTGGCTAAAATCAAATCGAAACCGGTTTCTTCTATTGAATTGATCTCGCCTAATTTCACTTTAACTATTTCTTCGACATTATTTGTCCGTATGTTTTCTAGTCCGTTTTCCAAACACCATTCATCGTTATCAACTGCAATTACATTTTCAGCTCCCATTTTTGCCGCGGCAATTGCTAATACGGCAGTGCCGCTGCCTACATCCAAAACTTTTCTGTGATTGTTGAAAGTTTCTTCCAATAATTGAAGTACAAGTTTTGTTGTTTCATGTTCACCCGTGCCGAAAGACATTTTCGGGTCTATAGTTATCACAAGTTTGTCATTTGTATTTTCAACTTCTTTAAACGATGGTTTGATTACTATTTTTTCGGTTACTTCTATCGGTGAAAACTTTTTTTCCCATTCTTCGTTCCAATTAATTTCTTCGATTAAATCGGCGGAAATTTCAAAACTTTCTATTAAATTTTCTCGCACAAACTTTTTTAATTCAGTTGTTAATATTTTCTCGTTAACATTACTTTCTTGATTTGCATAAACGGTTAGAAAATTTTCGCTTTCAGTTAGTCCTTCAATTTCTAAATTCCACAACAATCCCGATAAAATATCAACATTAAACGGGATGGATGAAACGATAAATACTTTGTGTTTTTTCATTTATGACCTGCGAGTATATTACAAATTTTATCTTGTATATTTCTAGCTGTTTTTGCCGAGCCCGTAAAATTTTGAATTAGAATTGAGAAGGCGAGTAAGTTTTCATTTTCTGTTTTAGCATAACCGGAAAGCGTGCTTACACCGCTTATCGTTCCGGTCTTTGCATAGACCGATGAAAATGCTTTTCCGAATTTCATTCTTTTCTCTAAAGTGCCGTCTAGTCCGGCAATTGGAAGTGAATTGAAAAAATATCCATATTCCATCGGATGTTCGTAGTAAATATATTTCAGCAAATCAACAATCAGTGAAGCGGAAACTAAATTATAATGTGATAAACCGGAGCCGTCGGCAAAAACAAAATGCTTTGGATTTCTCCCAAGTTTAATTACAAGGCTGTCAATTAATTGCAGTCCTTTTTCAGCTGATGCAGATGAATCAAAAAATCTTCTGCTGAGTTTTCTTAGTAACATTTCCGCATTTAAATTATCGCTCTCTTTGTTTGTTTCATTTATTACCTCGATAAGATTACGGTTGAACTGATAAAGAGTATCTAATTCTGTATTATCAAACAAGACATCCATCTTGCCCGAAAATGGAATTTTGTTTTTATTCAATTTTTCGGCAAGCAATTGTAAAAAATATAAATGAGGATTTTTGATGTTTACTTGTAACGAATCACTTTTTCTTCTGTAAGAAATATCACCTCGAACAAGAATGTGATTTCTTTCCCCCGGCCAGTCACGTGTGATTTTTATATTTGATGTATCTTCGTTGGTCGTAATTAAATTATTTTCAAAAGTGTAGTAGTTAGATGGCGGTTCAAATTTTATTAACGCTTTATCTCCAATGCCGCCAGGTTGGTAATAAATTTTAAGAGAATTTTTATTGATATTAAGCGAAGAAAGATAAGGCATATAACTATTCGGGTTATCATCCCACATCCAGCCTCTGCCGAAAAAAAGCGAGTCAATATTGGAAATATCCGCCAGTAAATTCCCGTTTATTTTCTTTATCCCTTTTTGATGCAATTTTATTATTAACGAATCCAAATCCGAAGTGATAAACATCGGGTCAAATCCGCCTTCAACAACTAAATCGCCGTTTAGCATTGAATCAATAATTGATCCCGCGTAAAGAAAATTTGTTTTAAATTTCTCATCGATACCTAAATACAGAAGCGAAGCAGCGGTTGTAAACAATTTTATATTTGAAGCGGGATGAAAAAGTAAATCTTCATTCTTGCGATAGGCATATTCTTGATTTGTTAAATCATACACATCTATTGCAATTTGTGCTGAGACGAATAGACTATCTTTTAGAATCTCCTCGATCCGATCGGAAAGACTCTGTGCAGGTAAATTGAGATGAGAAAAAAATATAAGTGAAAAAAATATTAAAAAAATCTTCTTCATTAAAAATAAGCTCGTTCTCTGAACTCAACACCGATTTCTTCGGTTACTAATTTTTTTGCTTTTTCTTTATCTACTTCATCTATTCCAACGATCGACATTACAACATTAGTAAACTGTTTTGCTTTTTTAACAAAGTCCAACATTTCGGAATGCATCTCCGGTCTTACACGCATTAATTCTGCATATTGTTCAGGGTAAACCGAATTTAGGCTGACGGAAACTTTGTCTATCAATCCTTTGAATTCAGGGGTAATGTCTCTCTGGTTAATTACATTTCCATGACCGTTTGTGTTAAGACGGGTCTTCCCGCCATTATCTTTAACATATTTTGCCACTTCTTTAACAACATCCCATCTTATCGTCGGTTCACCGTAACCGCAGAAGACAATCTCTTTATATTTTTTCGGATCGCCGATTTCATTAATGTAAAGAGTCGCATCCGGCTCTTCGGTTTTTTTCATTTTAAGTATATAGCCATCAACCTCGACGGTAGTTTTTCTTTTACAGAAAACACAATCGGCGTTGCATCTATTTGTAACATTAATATAAAGCGAATCACCGATTTGATATGTAAAAATTAAATCGGGATTTTTACCGATGCCGAAAAGTTTATAGGTATTGTATGATGTTATCTTAGCAAGTTCATCTAAACTAATATCATGAATTTCGGAAATTGTTTCGGCAATTATTGGAATGTATGAAGGCTCGTTACGTTTTCCTCTATATGGAACCGGCGTCATAAACGGGGAATCGGTTTCTAATAATAAATTTTCGGGCGGAATTGATTTTAATATTCTTCTGATATTATCGGCTTTCTTAAATGTAACATTGCCCGGGAATGAAATAAAATGACCAACTCCAATTAATTCTTTAGCATCTTTTTCGGAACCGGCAAAGCAATGAAATTGTGCACGCAATGATGTGTCGGCATATTCTCTAATAATTTCCATAATGTCATCATTAGAATCACGGTTATGAACAATGACCGGTAAATCTAATTTTAACGCAAGCTCGATTTGAGCACGGAAAGCTTTTAATTGTACTTCGCGCGGAGAAAAATCATAATAATAATCCAAACCGATTTCACCGATTGCTACAACTTTTTTATTCTTTGTCAAAGTTTCGATTTGATTAATCAGTTCATCATTCCATTCCTTTGTTTCGTGGGGATGAACACCCACCGCAGTGTAGAGTCTTTCATGCTGTTTCGAAAGTTCAATGGCTTGTATGGATGTTTGTATATCGGTTCCCGGAACTAATATCGCATCAACTCCTGAATTTTGTGCTCGTTCAATTATTTGATCTAATTCACCGTTAAAATTCGGATAAAAAAGATGTGCGTGAGTATCAATGTACATGAGTAAATTCTTCTTTTTAGTTTACTTGTCGAAAATTATTCTATAATTCCTATTTCAACCGGTACTTCTTGAATTGTATTACAAATATTCAAAATCTCATTAACATTATTTGGTGAAACGATTGCAACTAAACCAATACCGAGATTAAAAACTTCTCTCATTTCTTCATCGGGTACTTCACCGGTTTTTGCAATCAATTTAAATATTGGGGGAACATCCCATGCCGACCAATTTATTTTGATTGTTAATCCATCGGGAACGACACGTTTTGTGTTCCCTATTATACCGCCGCCGGTTATATGTGAAAATCCATTAACCCTGCTTTTAATTTTTGTAATGAGACTTAAATAAGATTTATGAACACGAAGTAGTTCTTCGCCAATTGTAAGCTCTAGACCATCAATTTTATCGCTTACATCATATTTCTCAAACAAAACTTTTCTTGCTAAAGAGAAGCCGTTTGTATGAAGTCCGGTAGATTTGAATCCCAAAAGAATATCACCCTTCTTAACTTTGCTGCCGTCAATAATATCTTCTTTTTCAACAATGCCTACGATCGTACCGGAAATATCGTATTCATCTTCGGAATAAAGTCCGGGCATTTCCGCAGTTTCTCCACCGATTAGGGCAACGCCGTTTTCTTTACACGCAACGGAAAATCCTTTGATGATCTGTTCGGCTTTATCGGGGAAAAGTTTTCCGAATGCGAGATAATCCATAAAATACATAGGTTTAGCTCCGCATACGGCAATATCATTAACGCAATGGTTCACTAAATCCTGCCCCACTGTATCATGTTTGTCCATCATAAAAGCAACTTTTAGCTTAGTTCCAACACCGTCAACGCTTGAAACGAGCACTGGTTTTTCGTATTCATTTTTATCAAATTCATAAAACGCACCAAAGTGCCCGATGCCGGTTAATACATTTTTGTTGAATGTAGATTTTGCGTAATCTTTGATTCTTGAAACAATTTCATCACCGGCTTGAATATTAACCCCGGAAGCTTTATAATCAACAGCCACACTTACTCCATTTTGTTTAATAAACAAAGATATAACCTGTTTTGCTAAAGTGAAACTTTCATCTGTTATTTGTTGTAAAGAGTGCATAAATCATTGTACTGTATTAATTTACTGTTAAATCAATCCGTGAAAAATTAAAGTATTTTTAATAAATTTGCTGTTCACTTTGGTACGTGCAAATAATTCAGAATGGAAAATTACGAGTTAACAGATCGCGAAAAATCAATATTACGTTATGTGATCCACCAGTTTATTTTGACTGCTAACCCGGTCGGGTCACGTAATATTGCAAAAAAATATGATATCGGTCTTTCTCCGGCAAGCATTAGGAATATAATGTCTGATTTGGAGGAGACCGGTTTTTTAAATCATCCGCATACTTCTGCCGGTAGAGTTCCAACCGATAAGGGTTATAGATTTTACGTTGATTCGTTAATGGACCCGCCGGTGTTAGATGTAATGCAGAGAGATTTAATTGCTCACGGATTAGAATCAAGTAAAGGAGAAACAGAAGATTTATTAAAGTTGACTTCAGTAATTTTAAGTAATTTAACAAATCAATTAGCGCTTGTAACCTACCCGAAATTTGAACAGGCAATATTACAGAAGATTCAATTAGTCCAACTTTCTTCAAAAAGAATTTTGGTTGTTGTATCGGTTGAATCCGGATTAGTCAAAACAATTACACTCGAATTGACAATTGAAATAATGCAGGAAAATCTTCAAAATGTTCAGCGGTTTTTGAATGAGAGATTATCCGGCTTAAAATTTTCCGAAATAAGAAACACAATTAAAGAACGAATTAAAGATTACAATAGCGATGATGCAAAACCGATTATTCGTGTTTTTCTTGATTCGGTTGATCAAATATTTACGGATAACAAACTTCACGATAAATCATATATAGCAGGCACAAAAAATATGCTAACCCATCCCGAGTTTGAAGATCACGAACAATTGCAAGGCGTAATTGAATTAATTGAAGACAAAGATATTATAATCCATCTTATGGATACTAAAAGAAGCGGAAATGTTGATAATGTATCTATAACAATCGGTTCGG
>CAYLVF010000053.1:0-10132 GCA_964387045.1 uncultured Melioribacter sp.
TCGCTTAGCTTCTAGTCCTTCTTTAACCATTTACACAAAACTTTTTACACTACCAACTTTGAAGTGTTTTCATGTAATTTGCTCTTTCAAAAGCGGCTGGTTCGCCTACTTTCTTTTGGCTCATACTTCCCTGCATCATACTTATCGATTCATATTCATTTTCTCTCATCCAGTTCTCAACACCTTCAAGTAAATCTTTGATTCTGCTTGTACCTTTCATTAACAATTCTGAACAAATCTGAGCAATATCACCACCTGCCATCATAACTTTTATGATATCCTCTGAAGAATGAACACCACTTGTTAAAGCCAAACTTGCATTAATGTTACCGTGTAAAATAGAAATCCATCTCAGGGGTAATCTCATTTCCCAATTTGTACTCAACATTAAATTTGGTACGACCTCAAGTTTTTCTAGATCAAAATCGGGTTGATAAAATCTATTAAATAAAACTAATGCATCGGCACCTGCTTTATCCAATCTTTTTGCCATATTAGCCATTGAAGAAAAATACGGACTTAATTTTACTGCTACGGGAATTTTTACGTTTTCTTTAACTGCTTTTAGTGTATCTATATACATATTTTCAATTTCCGAACCGGTTAAGTTGGGGTTTGTGGGGATGTAATAGACGTTTAGTTCCAATCCATCTGCACCGGCATCTTCAATATTTTTTGCATATTTAATCCAGCCGCCTGTACTAACACCGTTCAAACTTCCAAAGATTGGTATCTTTACTGCTTTCTTCAGGTTTGCAATATGATCGAGATATTCATAAGGAGTCAGTTTAAATTCTTCCTGTTCGGGAAAGTAAGACGTAGCTTCGGCATACATTTCTGTTCCGTATGATAAATAATGATCCAACTCACCCGATTCATGCGTTATTTGTTCTTCAAAAAGTGAGTAACAAACAACAGCAGCTGCACCGGCATCTTCCATTTTTTTTACGGAATCAACACTCTCAGATAATGGCGAAGCAGAAGGGACTATTGGATTATTGAGTTTCAATCCCATATAAGTTGTTGATAGATCCATTTGTTTACTCCAATTTATTTTTCAATTTTATTTCTTAATATTAGCGCATCAGAACCCGCCGTTAGACGGATTCTGATTCTATCAATTAATTTAATTTCTCTTCCTCTTTGCCATTTCCATCAAAAGAATAATCCAGTGCAGCAAGTTGTGCATAATATTTCCATTTCTTAAGCACATTTTCCTGAGCTGTTTTCAGGAGTTCTTTTGCTTCTTTAGGATGAGATTTTGTCAACATTTTATATCTTGTCTCTCTATAAAAATAATCTTCTAATTTTACTTTCGGAGCTTTTGAATCTAACTTCAACGGATTCTTACCTTCTTTAAGTGAATCGGGGTTATATCTGAATAAAGGCCAGTGCCCACTTTCGACTGCAAGAGTTTGGTTTTCCATTCCTTTAGCCATATTAATACCGTGAGCAATACAATGACTGTAAGCAATAATTAACGAAGGACCATCATATGCTTCGGCTTCAAGAATAGCTTTCAGAGTTTGAAGATCATTAGCTCCCATTGCAATTTGAGCGACATAAACATTGCCGTAGCTCATTGCCATTTGAGCAAGATCTTTCTTCCCGGTTGGTTTACCGGCAGCAGCAAATTTGGCAACCGCACCCATACCGGTAGCTTTTGACATTTGTCCGCCCGTATTCGAATAAACCTCGGTATCAAGAACAAGTATATTTACATTCTTTCCGGATGCAAGTACGTGATCCAATCCACCGAAGCCGATATCGTATGCCCAGCCGTCACCACCCATAATCCAGACTGATTTTTTGATAAGATAATCTGCAACAGCTAATAAATTCTTTGCATCTTCCGAACCTTCTTTCTCTAGTATTTCTTTTAGTTTAGCAACTCTTTCTCTTTGTTCGTAAATACCCATTTCATCGGATTGATCTGCAGAGATAAGCTGTTCAACTAAATCTTTTCCTATTTTATCGGTTAATTTGATAAGTAATTCCCTAGCATATTCGTTGTTTTTATCAACGGCTAAGCGCATTCCAAAACCAAACTCGGCATTATCTTCAAAGAGTGAATTTGACCAAGATGGACCACGACCATCTTTATTTGTAGTCCAAGGTGTTGTTGGCAGGTTGCCACCATAAATAGATGAACATCCGGTAGCATTTGCTACCATTGTTCTATCACCGAATAATTGTGAAACCAATTTTACATATGGAGTTTCACCGCAGCCTGAACAAGCACCCGAGAATTCAAATAACGGCTCTAAGAATTGACTTCCTTTTATTGTATTGATTTTTAGCTCTCTTCTATCATATTCAGGTAACTGTAGGAAATACTCGAAGTTCTCTCTTTCTTGTTCGCGAATAGGAAGCTGCGGAACCATGTTGAGAGCTTTTCTACCTGTTTCTTTTTTATCTTTTGCGGGACAAACTTCAACGCATATTTCGCAGCCTGTACAGTCTTCAACTGCTACTTGAATTGTATAAGCCGTATCCGTAAACTCTTTACCCCGTGCATCCATATACTTGAAGGTAGCAGGTGCATTTTCGGTATATGATTTTGGATATGCTTTAATTCTAATGGTAGCATGAGGGCAAACCATTGCACATTTACCGCATTGAATACATAAATCCTCTTCCCACGCAGGAACTGACAATGCAATATTTCTCTTTTCCCATTTTGTTGTACCTGAAGGGAAAGTACCGTCAATCGGCATACCGCTTACCGGAACTTCGTCACCTTTACCTTCCATCATCTTGGCTAATACATTTTTTACATAATCGGGTGCATTATCAGATACGATGGGCGGAAGTTCAATCGAACTTGTAACACTTTCCGGAACTTTAATTTCATAAAGATGCTCAAGTGTTTGATCTACAGCTTTGTAGTTTTTATTAACTATTTCTTCGCCTTTACTGCCATAGGTTTTCTTAATTGCTTCTTTTATTTTGTTTATTGCTTCATCTTTAGGTAGAATTCCGGAAATTGCAAAGAAGCAAGTCTGCATAATTGTATTAACTCTTGCTCCCATTCCAGTTAGATTAGCAACTTCATATCCATCAATTGAATAGAATTTAAGTTTCTTATCAATAATTTCTTGTTGAACTTTTTTCGGTAATTTATCCCATACTTCATCTTTGCCGTAGGGACTATTTAGAAGAAAAGTTCCGCCTTCAACAATTTTTTCGAGCATATCAAATTTTTCTAATAGAGTAAATTGATGACAGCCCACAAAATTTGCACTTTGAATCAGATATGTAGAGTGTATCGGTTTTTTACCGAATCTTAGGTGCGAAATTGTTGTAGAACCGGATTTTTTGGAATCATAAACAAAATATCCTTGAGCAAAATTTTCAGTCTCTTCACCAATAATTTTAATTGAGTTTTTATTTGCTCCAACAGTTCCATCGGCACCAAGCCCGAAAAACATTCCTCTAAATACATCTTTTCCTTCAATAATAAAATCATGGTCAAAATCTAAGCTTGTAAAAGTAACATCATCATTAATTCCGATAGTGAAATGATTCTTTGGTTCATCTTTCTTAAGTTCATCAAAAACGGCTTTTACCATAGATGGAGTAAATTCTTTTGATGATAAACCATAACGACCGCCAATTATTTTCGGCATTGTTTTAAAAGGAGCAATACCGGCATTCATTGCTTCAACACAACCGGTTACTACATCAAGATAAAGAGGTTCGCCGATTGCGCCGGGCTCTTTTGTTCTATCCAAAACTACAATCTTCTCAACCGTTGATGGTAATGCTTCCATCAAATGTTTAACGGAGAACGGTCTGTATAATCTTACTTTAACGGCACCGACTTTTTCTTCAAGCCTTTCGCTCATATAATCAACAGTTTCTTGAACTGTTTCTGCACCGGAGCCCATCAAAATAACAACACGTTTTGCATCTGGAGCGCCGTAATAATCAAACAATTTATATTGTCTTCCGGTTAACTCTGCAAATTTATTCATTGCTCGCTGAACCACATCAGGACATGCATCATAATATTTATTCACTGTTTCTCGTCCTTGGAAGTAAACATCAGGATTCTGAGCTGTTCCGCGGATGAATGGTCTTTCAGGATTCAAAGCTCTCATTCGATGTTCGTGAACGTATTTTTCATCAATAAGTGATTTTAAGTCATCAACTGTAAGTTGTTCTATTTTGTTAACTTCGTGAGATGATCTAAAGCCGTCAAAGAAGTGAACAAATGGAATTCTTGATTCCAAAGTTGATTTTTGAGCGATAGCGGCTAAATCCATTACTTCTTGAATTGAACCGGAAGCAAGCAGAGCAAATCCGGTTTGTCTTGCTGCCATAACATCACTGTGATCACCGAAAATCGAAAGTGCAGAAGCAGCTAGGGAACGGGCTGAAACATGAAATACCGTTGGGGTTAATTCCCCGGCAATTTTATACATGTTTGGGATCATAAGGAGCAAACCTTGCGAAGCTGTAAATGTTGTGGTTAAAGCTCCGGTTTGCAAAGCACCGTGTACTGCACCCGAAGCACCTCCTTCACTCTGTAATTCTACAACATGAGGAACGGTTCCCCAGATATTCTTTTTACCTGCCGCAGCCCACGCATCCGAGAGTTCTCCCATCCCGGAAGAAGGCGTAATCGGATAAATAGCAATTACTTCACTATTGTGAAATCCGACATAAGCAGCAGCATCATTTCCGTCAATTGTTATCATTTTTCTGCTCATAAAGCGTACCTGTATTTATTTTTGTTAACGAATTATTTTTTTTACCCATTCTAAAAAACAAATATTGCGCCATTTTTAAGAGACTGTTATCTTCTTAATTAATCCAAAAATGCGAATTTCACATGATATTCAGATGCTTTATCTTATTTATTTAAGAAAAATGAATCTTTTACTCTTAATATTGAGAAACTAAGCTTAAATGCAATTTTAATAATACGATTATTTTATGAGATATTAAAGACCTTCTTATCGTCGAATCAAACTTGTATCTTAATCGGAATCTTACTCTTACTCGCTTTTTTGTATTGAGATAAAGATTATGATTAAGAGTAAGGAATAAGAAAAGTAAATGTGGTTAGAGCCAAACTTGTTAAAATCAATAAATCGGGTAGGTGCGATTGAGTTGGTTCTTGTTAGTCACACGAATACGCTATAGGCGAACGAATAAATTCGTGCGTTAATGATATTTACATCTTTTCAACTTTCCGGTATTCCCCCATAGGGGCAGGCATTTTTCGTTTTACTCTAAACCAAGAACATCATTAATTTGCATGGTGGGTTTGTGTTTTGTTGTCATTTGTCGCTTTGCAGCTAAAGTTTATAAGGTATTTTTATAAATCCCATTTCCTTCTTAAAGTCTTTTGTATTTCTGGTTACTAATTCAACTTTGTTTATTACAGCTATTGCTGCTTGGAATGCGTCCGGTAGTTTTAGTTTATATTTCTTTCTCAGCTCTGCGGCTAAATCTGCAATTTCATTATTTATTGACAGTGTTTCAAAACTATCTAAAAGTAATTTTATTGAATGCTTTTCTTTGTCTTCTGCTCCAACTAATAACTCTGCTCTTGTTATCGGACTTATAAATGAATCTTTATTTTTCTTAAGCCATTGTGTCGCTTTCTTAATCCCATTCAGATGGTCAATTAAAATAACTGTATCTATCAGATATTTCATATTATCACCAATCTGATCTTAACTTTTCTACATAATCATTACCATCAATTTTCTTTTCAGACCAAATGCCGGCGGTGACAGAGAGTGCATCTGTTTTTTCTGATTCTACTTTTTCTCGATATTGGTTTAATGCTTCTCTGATTGTTTCGGCAGTCGGTTTATTTACCTTTTTAGAATAATCGTCTAACCAGACTTTTATTTCTCTTGGGAGTGATATTATTGTTCGTATCATTTTATTAATCTTTTTTAGGAAAGATATCACATTAGTGATATATATGCAATAGAAAAAGAAAATGGAAGACTATTTCCCGGTTATTGGGTTAGCCCTAATATATCATCAATGTGTGTCATGGGTTGGTACTTCTGCGTCATTTCCATAAGCTTGATGTCAATAGGATGCATCTTGGCTCCACCATTCATTATAGTATACATGATAGTGTACAATCCCCCCTGATTACCTCTTGGCCCCATGAAACAGGATGCAACTTCTTCCAAAACCCCCATGCGTGAGTTACGTTCCAGATCATTTGCCGGTGGCTGCGTGATATCGCCAAGGTCTAAATCATGATATGCTGCCACGGTACCGTATTTTATAACGTTCGTTTGCGGATCTCCTCCCGTTCCAAAACTATATCCTGCAGACTTTGGAAAGATTACAATTTTTCCAGTCGCTTGTAATGGAATTGGTTCAGGATTCGAAGGATCATCCAGATAAAATGAAGGTTGGTTTTGTGGTTCGATATAAGGGTAAATTTCTTGAACCACAAGATCGCGTATGCTTTCCATCTGTTCTTGGTTAAATGTATATTGTTCCCCTCCAGGTGGTCCTTTACTCGCAATCCAAATCTGCTTATCCTCATTAGGAAAAAACGACTTGAGCCCCCAACCCATGCCCCCTGCACCACTATTCATATTAAAATCAGCACAATACTGCTTAAACTCCTCTGGAGTCACAGGAGTGCCATCCGTCTTCATCTGGTCCACATATTCGACCACATAATCCTCTATGCGCGGATCCTTATCAGCAACAAACGTGCGCGTATAATGCCCATCACCCGACACCACAAAACGCACCTGATCATCAAGCGTGCCCTTACGTAAAACACCAGAACGTAAAAAAGAGGCAACCTTTGTTGCCGTGTACATGCCATCAACCTTGCCAATGGCCATGTCAAACACATGCGTAGGCGTTACAATCTTGACAGGGTACACTGCATTTGCCCACGAGGAAGGAATAAGCTCAGAAAGTCTTATTTCATGATTGCCCGCATGGCGCGCATCATAATCCATCTTGCCGCCACGTCCAAGGATATCAATGACATACACATCAATACTGCCCTGCTTGTCATTACCAAACACGAGCTTATCGCGAAGAATGCCTGCATTACTATACGTAACAGGACTTTCATTCTCAACTGATGTGATATTATCAAACAGCGCAAGTGATTGATTCGTAAAGCGCTCACCATAAAATTCATTCGAGTTTGCATCCCATGCTTTCACTAAAGAACCATCAAAGAGCGTGCCGCCAACACCGGGGACAAATACTTCGGTTAGGTTTTGGGCTTTTAGTGTTATTGAAATCAGTATAAATATTACAGCTAAATGGCTCTTCATTTCTTCCGGCTAAATATTTGTGATTTTATGCTAAAAGATAAGGAAATCTGATTTAATAATTATTGTAACTTTATTTTTTTTACTAATGGATGATGTAATGCTTTTGAACTGTTCTGATGTTTATGTCACCCCTTCGGGTTTCTGGTTGTTATGGGTATCAAATAGATAATGTAAAATTCTCACTTCCAAAAGCTCTAATTGATTTTGGAACAAAGAGATAAATACCGGTAATTGCTGTCGCTTTTAAGAAGTCTCTTCTTGAGAAACAAGTTTACTTTTTCATATCAACCTAATCTTTATTGATAGATTTTAGTTTTTCAATTAGTTCATCAAAGTTCGGGCTTTCGCCATAAATCATACTCTGACGCATTTCGTTATAATCATTTTTATAATTATTAAATATTTTTTCCGGCGGAATAATTTCTAATGCTTCAAATGTTAATTGCAAATAATCAATAGTTCCTTCCGGTTTTAACGGTGTAAAGATTTCACGGTGTCTGCAGATTTCTTTAAAGAGCCTTCTATTTTTTTTAGCCTCATTAAAATGTATTGTGTTCATCAAAATAAAAATATCATAAAGATGGCGGGACATTCTCTTATATTTCATTTTGTTTTCTGCCTTTTTAAACTCTTCGTGTAAAAGAATAAGTTTTTCAATAAGAGTTTTTGCCGGTATTACAGCATTAACAGCAAACTGTTCTTCGGTAAATTCTTTATCGGGGAAAACCGAATCAAGAATTGAATTTATTTTAATTTGTTCAAACGGTTCCAACAAAGCTCTGGCTCCAATCTCAATTTGAACACTTGAATTAAGATATTCTTCATCATCAAAAACCGATTTATAATTTATCAGTAAGATTTCAGGGTCCTGGTCGGTTATTATTTTATTAGGAAGTTCTATATCATATAACGAAGTATCAATTCCATAATCATTCAATTCATTGATTAGGATTGAAGGTAATTCTTCAACCGTAAATTCGTGGGATTTTCTTCTCAGCTTTCTTATTTCTCCTTTGGATAAATCTCCGCTGAAACCAAGATATTCTCTATCAATTGAAAAATCTATATCTTCCGAAAATCTTTCTATCAAACCATAACATTTGCTTAAAGATGTGCCACCTTTAAATACTATATATTTGTTTAATGACGAACCGAAAATTATACGTAACATTAAAGTAACCCACGCATCCTTCTCAATTGCAAAAGGGCGCAAACCGGTCTTAACGGCAATTTGATTAAAAAGAACGACTTGCTCTTTTTCCGTGAGATTTAACCAGTTAATCATTATCGTATGCAATTATTTCTTTAATTATTTTTTGAATCCAAACCGGTGCGTTGATGATATCCTTTATAATTATTTCTGCTTCTCCGCTTTTATCAATTATATTTTTCAACCGGGAACAAATATTTGAGTCAACATTCTGCTCACCTAATTCTCTCAAACTTTGAACTAAAAGATTGCTTAGGTAATGTTTAATAGAAAGGTTTTTAGGACTTGTTTTTTTGAAAGTGATTTTTTGTTTTCCTATTTGAATTTTTCTTGCGGAGCCATCGGTAAGAAAAACTACATTCATTGGAACTTGTGTTGTTAATCCTAATTTATGTAATGCATATGCGCCGGTTGGTATTATGCGTGCTTTATCTCTCTTTGCAATTGCCTCTGCAATTTCTTCTGCCGCCGGATAAAGGATACCGAGCTTGCTATCAATTTTTGGTAAATAGTAAATTCCGCGTGAAAGACGAAGCAGCTTATTTTTAGCGTGAAGCCTCTGCAATACTTTCCGGACTGTTTCATAGTCATATTTACCGGTAAAATCATTTATAAATATGAAACTCCCTTTGGAAGTCCGGTTAATTTTTTGTTCTATTTCTTGTGCGATGTTCATAGTTTAATATTTTATTTTGTCCCAAAAATAGTAAATATTCGGGACAAATTTACAAAGTAATTATGAACATTATATTTGAATAATAAGTTTTGTGTTTGAAGAAGACTCAACAGAGAAGGCAATTAAGAGATAAAGCAAATTAAAAATTGTTGTGCGAAAATCCCCGCAATCTTACCTATGGACAAGTCTTGAAGATAGCGGAAATCTGTTTGTTGTAATTTTATTAAAGACCAAGCACATCATCGATAGGTGTTAGGGGTTGGTACTTCTGCGTCATTTCCATAAGCTTGATGTCCACAGGATACATTTTTCCTGCAGTATTAAGTATAGTTCCCATGATTCCATAAAGCCCTCCCTGATTACCTTTTGGCCCCATGAAACAGGATGCGACTTCTTCCAAAACACCAGCGCGTGCAATGCGCTCTTGATCATTTGCCGGCGGCTGCGTGATATCGCCAAGGTCAAGGCCTTCGTAAACCTGCGCATATCCTCTGAGTATGACTCCTGTGTTAGGATCTCCATCAACTGCAAAATTGTACCCTGCTTGTTTTGGTGTAATAAACATTTTACCCTTTTCAGTAAGTGGAAGTTGTTCAAAAGTATAAGGATTATTTGGGTCGTCAAGTACAAACTCCGGCCTATTTTCGGGTGCGAGATACGGATAAATTTCTTGTTCCACAAGATCTTTTATGCTTTCTATCTGCTCCGCGTTAAGTTGGTAAGGTAATCCTTGAATATGCCTGCTTAAAATCCAAATCTCCTTATCTTCATTAGGAAAAAACGACTTGAGCCCCCAACCCATGCCCCCTGCACCACTATTCATATTAAAATCAGCACAATACTGCTTAAACTCCTCCGGTGTAACGGGCGTCCCATTCGTCTTCATCTGGTCAACATACTCAACCACATAATCTTCTACTCGTTCACTCTTCTCTGCAGTAAATGTTCTTTTGTAATGGT
>CAYLVF010000054.1:0-5378 GCA_964387045.1 uncultured Melioribacter sp.
AACAATGTTGAGTCTCCAATAAAATATTCGTCTCCGAAACCACAAGAAGTTTATGATGAAGATGAATTTATAAAAATTTTCAACCTACCGATAAGCGAAGAGAAAGTAAAAATAATTCCAGTTGAAGAATTATTTAAGTAAGAAATTTTTGTGAGCGGCAATTGTTGCCGCTCTTTTGAAAATCTCTAAAATTTAAATAAAGAATCTATTTCTAAGGGGAATCGAAAATATTTACACTAAGTCCCATTTTATTTATATTCGGTTCAATATTTAATAACAATTTGGTAAATCTATGGCAAAAAATTATATATCAAACAAAGATGAAACAGCAAGAATGTTTGAAAATGATTTTTTGGAATCACTCTCAAAAGTACATTGGACAGTTCCGCTTTGGCTGTATGTTCCGGTAGTTCTTTTCTTTTTATTCAGAAGTGTTTTTACTTTTGAACTTACTTTAGGCTCGATTGTACTTTATTTTGTGATCGGCCTTCTCATTTGGACTTTTACAGAATATTTTCTTCATAGATTTATTTTTCACTTTAATGCAAAAAGTAAATTTGGGAAAAAGATACATTTTATTTTTCATGGTGTTCATCATGATTATCCGAAGGATTCAAGAAGATTAGTAATGCCTCCGGCAGTTTCAATTCCTTTGGCTTTAATATTCTATATACTTTTTTATTATATATTCGGACCCGTCTTGGTTGCTCCTTTCTTTGCGGGATTTATAGTCGGATATATCTTTTACGATATCACACATTATGCAATTCATCATTTCAATATGAAAAATAAATTTTGGTTGGCAATCAAAAATCATCACATGCTTCATCATTACAAACATTCTGATAAAGGATTTGGGGTAAGTCAACCGGCTTGGGATCATGTGTTCGGAACAACTTTTCCTGAAGAAAATGAAATTTAATTTAGAACTTATTTCGGTATAGTTTTTATAATTATGATGAAAAAATATTTTAATAAAGCAAAGTTCATCTTCGTATTTTTTTTATTTACGATAAATACAATTGATGCACATTTATATATAAGAGTCAATCAATTAGGCTACCTACCTGATGATCCTAAAACCGCAGTTATTTTTTCTAAATCTAATCTTGACGGTAGAGAATTTGTTGTAAAAAATATTTCAGGCAAAATTTCTGAAAGAGGGCTGATTAAATCTTCGTCGGGGGAATACGGAAAATTCAATTATATACATAAAATAGATTTCTCTACCTTGAGACAGATCGATACATATTACATCCAAATCGCAGATTACAGGTCACCCAAATTCCGAGTTGGAAGCAACATTTATAACCCGGTTGTTGATTCCTTGATAACATTTTTCAAAATTCAAAGATGCGGTTATACATCACCAATAGGACATGAAATTTGTCACATTGCCGATGCTACTAGTCTTATAGAGAACGGCAGGAAAATTAATAATCGTTTGGATGTTACCGGCGGTTGGCATGATGCCGGCGATTATACAAAATTTCTTAATACTACGGCTTTTACGACTTATCTAATGTTGTTCGCTTATGAATTTGACCCGATAAAATTTGGCTTTGATAATAATAAAAATAATGTACCCGATATACTTGAAGAAGCAAAAATCGGTTTGGATTGGTTAATAAGAGCCTCTTATAATTCTAAGTTTGTAACACAAGTCCAAAATGAAGAAGATCAAAATGTGGGTTGGCGAATGCCTGAAGATGATCCTCTTCAATTTAATAGACCTGCTTTTATTGGTATCGGCAAAAATCTTATCGGAACTTAGGTATGAGCAATTTGCAAATAAATGTTTAACTCTCGCCGAGAATTATTATTCTTTAAGAAATATTGTAAAAAATATAGCGGACGAAGGCACCGGCGCGTATATTGATAACAGCCATGAAGGGAAAATGGCACTTGGGGCAATAGAATTATTCCTTTCAACAAATAGATTATCTCTACTGGAAGAATCGAAAACTTACGCGGACTCTGCCAAGTCAGATTATTGGTGGAGTTGGGGTGATATTAATTCATTGGCTCATTACAAATTAGCTCGATTCGATAAAAAATATATCAATTTCCTCAAAAATAATTTAGAACATTTCCTTGAGACGAGTGATTCCTCCATATTAGATGTGGGTGTTGAATTCTCATGGGGTTCAAACAATGCAATCTTAGGGATTGTACTGCAAAATATTCTCTATGAAAGAGTCTCTAATGATAAAACATACAATTCATTAGCAACCGCGCAAAGAGATTTTATTTTAGGAAGAAATCCCTGGGGTGTTTCATTTATATCTAAAATTGGTGAAACATACACAAAGAATTTTCATCACCAAGTTGCATATTTTAACGGGGGACAGTTAACCGGCGCTTTAGCAGCAGGACCAATCCCCAGAAAACTATTAGGTGAGTATAGTATAAAATTTGAAAAACTTGATCGCTTTTTTGAATTTCAAACAGAAGATATAATTTATAGTGATGACAGAATGGATTATATTTCGAACGAACCTACAATATCATCTAATGCTACCGCTTTGTTCGTTTTCGGCTTTTTTTCGAAAAGATGATGACTTGTACTATTATGAATCATTGTTGTGAATTAGTCTCATTTTTAGATTTTTTGATTTAGAAATATTGCGATTATTCATCAAAATAAAGGGTTTTTATGGCATTATCATTGTCTTGGAATAGTTGTAAATAGAGGTTAAGATGAGTTCTAGTATCCGATTAATATCGTCCGGTTTCAACTTCTTAGACAAGAAGTGGGGTGGAATCTACAGAGGAGGAAGTTACCTGCTTGTCGGTACCCGCAAATCCGGTCGTACGCTTCTTGGTTTACAGTTTGCTCTTGAAGCTGCTAAATCTCAAGAAGTATGTCTTTATTTTACTACCATGAGACCGAAGGATTTAATGATACAAGCTGCGTCCTTGAATTTCGATATACAATCATATATGAATCAGAATTTGATTATTGTTGTAAGAGTTGCTCCACCGAATGATATTTATGAAATGCCTAATAAAGATGATTATCTCTTAGAGTACATGAACGATATTATCACTGTTGTAAATCAATATAACCCGCAGAGAATTATATTTGATGAACTTACTCCATTCATCGGTTTTAATAATATAGAAATTTTAAAAGACGGGTTTTTGCGAACCCTTGAATATATTGAGGAAAGAGATGTCAGCAGTCTTTTTATAATCGGTGAACCAGCAACCGAAAAGGCAGAAGAAATTGTCGAATCATTAGCTCAATTTGTCACCGGGGTTATATACTTCAGAAAATTAACTAAGAAATCAGAAAATCGTTTTCAGGGTGGTGAAGTAATTATTAGTCCGAATGTTGGACATACTGAAGGTCAATTTAGTTCGGAATATAAAATTGAACCATATAAAGGTGTAACAACTGACTTTGTAAAAAAAGAAAAAACAGAGACATTTACAGAACACACCCGCGGGCAGCATGTTCCAACAATGACTTCGATGAATAAACACAACGGTCATGGTTATACAAATAAAGAAATGAGTTCTTTTTCTAATGTTTATCAATTCAGTGATTTCCAATTAATTGTTAACAACCAAATTGCCTTATTTAAAAGTACAGGACAAACTTTTAATTTGGTTGCTTTCAAACTTGATCAGTCTGCAGATGTGAAAGGACTATTGACACTTAATCAATTGCAAAATGCTATCCGATTGGCAAGCGATAAAAAGGATAAAATTTGTGTTATTGACGGAAAAGTTTTAGTGCTTCTTGTTAAAAGTAGTTCAAAAAATGTTATCAACTATATTCAGAATGTACAAAGCAACTTACCTAGTACAAGTATGGATTATATTAATGCGATACAAGAATATATATCAATTTACAGCATAGAAATTGACGAAACTATTGATAACGCAGATTCTCTAATTAAATATGCTCTCGAGGCAGATAAAACTTCAGGGAATTTGTATACACCTCTCACAAAATACAATGAGTGATGAACTTGAGTTCAAAAATACTCATCTTTTTGCTTTTCTTTATTTTAATCCCACAACTATTAGCACAGAGTTCTTCTGAAGAATTAAAAAGAAGAGCTGTGTTACACATGCAAGCCGGCAGGTATGGTGAAGCTATTGACCAGTTAAATAAGTATATCTCTCAGAATGCAAGGGCAGCAGAAGGGTATAACCTGAGAGGTTTATGCTACGAGCAAAGAGAACAATACCAACTTTCGGTTTTAGACTTAAGAAGAGCTACTAGATTAGATGCTGCTAATCATGAATATAAACAGAATCTTGAACGAGTATTAAATACTTGGCATAAATTATTATATGAAAGAATTGAAGGTTATAAAAGAGAACTTGCCGTTGACCCCAATAATCCTTTCAATTATTTGGAAATTGGAAAATCTTATCGTTGGTTGGAAGAATGGGCAATTGCGGAAATTTGGTACGATCAATATTTAGACCGAGATGAAGATGTTTCTCCGGATGAAATAATTCGTTATACAGAAATTTTATCTCATACAGGCTCAATTAGAAAAGGAGAAATTAAATTAGCGCGATGGGTTGAAAAGCATCCTGAAGATTGGAGACTGTGGAGCAGATACGGTTACTTTACCATGTGGCTTGGTAATTATAGGAATGCCGAGCGAGCCTTCAGAACCGCACTCAGTTTTAAACCGTTTTTTAAAGAAGCTGAAGATGGGCTAGACTTAGCTTTAAGACAAGGTTACTTAACGCTTCAAACTCCCCGGTCTTTCGAAAGAGAAGAATATCCTATCGATAGATACTACCGCATATTAAGAAACAATCCTAATGATGATGGAACTCGATTCACTTTGATTGAATATCTTATGCAGGAAAGAAGATATGAAGAAGCATTTCAACAATTACAATACCTTGCCCCGAATCATGAGGGAACTACAACATTTGACGAATTACAAGAAAGAATTATTTCAACACGTCAAGAATTTTATGAAGCAAAAATCGATTCGGCATTGACAATCTTAAAAGAAGACCCTAATAATAGGGAAGCATTAGTTCGAATGATAGATTATTATTCGAATCTGGATGATTATAACGCCGTTGAGGAATTATTAATAGAATATTTAGAACTTAACCCGAACGACGATGAACTCAGATTTCGACTTGCAAAAATTTATGCTTATCAAAGGAAGTTACCGGATGCGTATTTGGAAGCGAACCAAGTTTTGAACAGTAAGCCTAACAATGCTGATTATCTTCTCTTAGCCGGACAGGTTGCAGTTTGGGATAATGTTGATTTGGAATTAGCAGAATCTCGTTTGGAAAGAGTACTTCAGACACAACCCAACAATATCAATGCAATAATTGCATTAGGTACGTTAAATTTTCAACGAGGTGAATACCTTACTTCACAA
>CAYLVF010000054.1:5388-10063 GCA_964387045.1 uncultured Melioribacter sp.
TAGTGAAAGAGCGATGCAACTTGAACCGGATAACCCCGATGTTCTGCAATTAAATTCTATGCTGGAATTTCATTTTATAAGAGAGGAAGAAAATAAAAAGCTCTTAAGATTGGAAGAGGGGAGAACCCTTGCAATGAACGGCAGGTACGATGAGGCAATACCTTATTATGAAAAATACTTTCAAGAAGCAAATCCAACTTCAGATCTGAAGTATGAACTTGCTGATGTTTACGTGGGTGCCGAAAGGTATTACGATGCTATCTATATGTATGATCAAACACTTGACGAAGATTATGATTTGGAAATGGATAAACTGAGGGCAAAGGTTATTTATTGGAGTGGTGATTCACAAAGGGCACTTCAAGAGTTCTTGCGTTTGGCTGAAGAAGATCCCCAAGATATGGAAGTACAACTTTATTTAGGTGATAGTTATTCCCAAATGGAAATGTTCGACAGCGCTAGAGTTGTCTATACCAACATGTTGGATAATGATCCTATTGAACCAAAACTAATCGAAGAAAGAATCGGTTGGTTGCCTGTTAGACCTGAAGATGAGAGCTTTTTTACAAGAGGATTTAGATACATTGGCAGTTATTTATTTTCCTATATGGTTATTCAACCGGTTGCTTATGTATTCGCAGATGATTTAGATTTTCGATATAGATACTGGGGAGGTAATCTTGAGACCGGTTTACTCCCTTACATAAGCGGTGGTTTAAGTTGGTTTAGAGGAAACTTATCAAACGATTTTGGCGGTTTTCATTACACTTCTTATAAAGGTAATTTATTTATTAGACCGCTGGATAATCTTATCTTCAGATTTAGTTACGGTGAAATGTATTCACCCGGCATTGTAAGATCGCCTATCGTTGAAGCCGGTGTTAAGTTCGATGTTGAACATAGAGATGGGTATAAATATGGTTTCGATTTATCATATACCCGAAGTGATGCTTCAACAATTTTATATTCACCCGGACTAGTTTTTACAAGACTTACCGGTGAACTAGGGGCGCTGCGAGCTTATTACCATTTTGAAACTAATGTTAAATTGGAAATTCTTTATCAGCTTATAAGTACAAAAGAAGGAACGACTATACTTGGCAGTGGTATTACACCATTACAGGAAAACATTGGAAACAATTTTGTCGGTCGAATAGGTAGAAATTTTTATCCTAATTTATTGGTTGGTTACGAATATTTCTTCTCTGATTTTAAGTATACTTTACCGGTATATTATTCTCCTCAAGATTTTTACCAACATAGTATTTTTGCAGATTGGACGGTATACAATGATGAGAAATGGGAAATAAATTTAGCAGGTAAAATAGGCTACATTCCGAAGAGCGATTATTTACTAAGAGAATTATCCACCCGTGTCTATTATACAATTACACAGTCATTTAGAATTATGCTCACAGGATTTTTAAGCAATACATTTAGAGAGCAATCCGGTTATACTTCCGGTTCACTTTCGATAAACGCATTATGGTCAATTTTTTAGCTCCAAATCTTTACTCTCGTTACATGAAATTCATTTTTGATGAAGCCTTACTTTAATGAATTCCAATTAAGTTATTTTGTTGCAATGATTTAATTAAAAAGTTATATTTCTGACAAATGTGTTCAAAATTGAGGCAGTAATTAAATATTGTACTTAATTGGAACAAACTAGTCATTAAGATAATGGGATAATAGCTCAAAATATAACCTTTGTCTGGCATTCCATTTGTCGTATTTATATTGATAAAAAGCATAAAAAGGTGTAATGGATCAGAAATTACAAAAATATAAAATAGCACTCGATAACCGTGAACGGAAAGAACCTAAACGAAATGAAGGAAAGGAAAAACTACGGGTTATTATTCTAACGGGTACGGTCTCGCTCTTATTAATTATGATAATACTATTAACATTACCTTTAACCGTGCTTACATGGAGCGGATTGTTTGTTTATTCTTCAATTGTAGCTTTAGTTATATTTTTATTTGTGCTTTTGTTCAGATACTTTTCGATTCTAGTAATGGCGTATCTATATCTTACGAAATACACCGTTGAAGATAAGGAAGGATATTATCCATTCATTTCTATAATTGTTCCTGTATATAACGAAGGAAAAATTCTACGAAGTTCAATTGAATCGCTTCTTGATTTAGAATATCCTAACTACGAAATAATTATTGTAAACGATGGCTCAACAGATGATACTGCAAAAATAGCGGAAGAAGTTGTCGGTTATCAGCAAGGAAGAACTGCGTTAGTAAAAGTATCATTAATTAATAAACCGAACGGCGGAAAATCAAAAGCTCTCAATGCCGGTATTCAATATTCGGAAGCCGAGTTTGTTTTATGTATGGATGGAGATTCTCAACTTTCATCTAATACTCTTAAAATGGGTATAAGACATTTTATTGATCCTAATGTTGGCGCAGTTGCCGGTAATGTTAAAGTAGAAAATAGAAAACATATCTTAACTGATTTGCAGGCTCTTGAATATGTTGAAGGATTGAATTTGCCTCGAAGTGCTCAAGGGTTTATAAAAATGGTTAATATTATTCCCGGACCTATTGGAATTTTTAGAAAAAGCGCTCTTCGAGATGCCGGTTATTATTCGAGTGATACATTTGCCGAAGATGCTGATATTACTCTGAAAATACTAGAAAAAGGTTGGAAAATAAATTATGAACCAAATGCTATGGCATTTACCGAAGCACCGGTTAAACTGCATCAATTACTAAAACAACGGTACCGATGGACTCGCGGCATTTTACAAGCTATCAGAAAACATAAAAAACACATTCTCAATCCCACGGTGAATTTTAATAACACTTTAATCTTGTGGTCAATGTTCTATGAAGCACTCTTATGGCCGGCAATGAACATATTTGCAAATTTATTTTTTATCGTTGCTGCTTTTTATGGAATGTCGAGTCTAGTATTTTTCTGGTGGGTAGGAATTATGCTGCTTGATATGATGGCAGCTATATATTGTATAGCAGCAGAACGTGAGGAATTTAGACTAGTACCATACTCCATTTTTTACCGATTAATATTCATCTTATTGATTGATATTACTAAGGCAATGGCTACGGTGGAAGAGTTTCTCGGAATTAGTATGACATGGGGTAAACTTGAAAGAACCGGTAGTAGTTCACAAACCATATTGTCGAAATCACCAAATGTTGGTGTAAGAAATAAAAAAGTTTAATATTTAACGGGAGTAAATTATGGAATTAATTCCAATACTATCCTTAATAGTTCTTGTTGCTACAATATCGACATTTATCCTTGCGGTAGGAGCATATATCCTTTATAAGATTCGTGAACGCAAAGGAAAAGCAGCACAAGCACCGCAGCCGTCAAGTATTCCGGCTGAGTTGATCTCACCAACACCGGTTATTGCTGAGCAGCATACAGGTGCAGGAATCCGTAGAACTTATGAAGAACCATATCCTACACGAGATAGAGTTACAGACTATCAGAGAACTCCAATTTATGAACAGCAAAGAGCTCAAGCCGGTCCGGAAATGAGACCGACTTATGTTTCTTCTCCACCTCCGTCAACCGGTTCAAGCGGCAGATATTCAACCGCTTCTGAAGATCGGTACTCTACAAGTGAGAGAAAGAAATTTATGCGATACACAAAAGATGGTTATGTTGAACCGACTAAAGAAATCGAAAAAAAGAAAAAAGAGGATAAGCTTAAGTGGCGGTAAAGCGGTCAAAAATAGGGCTTCGTGTTAATTATCTAATTATTTTTCTCAGCGGGCTAGTTTTATTAGCAGCCGGTATTTTAATTTTTATGCTCGTTGTTAAAAATGTTTACGGTAATTATGAAGTATCCGAAATTCTTCCTTCAAAGAAAAACTTAAGTGTTCTTACTTGGGATAAACAGAAGAAAGCCGCAATTCTTTATTCCGAATATACCCAAAATATGTTACCGCAAGGAAGTACATGGATTAGCGATAATATTGATACATGGGAAATTTTTATCAAAGCTTCCAAAATGAATTATGATATCATTAGTGACCAGATGATAGAGCTTGGCGAACATTTTGACTATCCCTTAATAATTCTTCCCGCAGCAAAGTCAATGAGCGATAAACAGTTAGTGCAAATCAAAAAATATCTTGAAAGAGGTGGAAGTATTTTTGTAACAAGTGGTATAGCAACATTTTCAGACGAAGCAAAATGGCGTGGCTGGGAATTTTTTACCGAAGTTTTTGGGATGAATTTCTATAAAGAAATTCATCCTCGTGATTTTGAAAGAAAGATTCATACTTTAAGAGGAAATTTACCGTTGACAGCTGGAATCCCAACCGGTTATTCTTTAAAAATTGCTACATGGGATCGTCCGATTTATGCAGAAGTACTTGAACCTAGAACTACTCAAGTAAGTTTTTGGTATGACTTTATTCGCGAATCCGGACTTGTAATGGAAGAAATTAAACGAAGTGCAGGCATGGCTTACGGTACATATGGCAAGGGAAGATTTGTTTGGTATGGTTTCGAACTTAATTCGGTTTTGGGTGAACAAGAAGATTATATATATTTCGAAAAATTATTCAACAATAGTATTAACTGGTTGATGTATAAACCAACCGCACATATTAAAGATTGGCCTGCACCTTACGATGCTGCAATGATTCTTGTGCCTGTAATCAACGATCAACCTTTT
>CAYLVF010000055.1:0-9967 GCA_964387045.1 uncultured Melioribacter sp.
CCCTCAGCCCATATAATATCAAATGAATGTTCTTCGAATTGAAGATTGTTCATATTGCCAACATGTCCGGAAACTCTTGACGATAAGTTAAGGTCGGCAGCCTTTTTATTTAACTGATCTATGTAAGGATGATGGTTATCAATTGCCGTAATTATCCCATTTGAGATTTTTGCAAGATCAAAAGTTTGTTTTCCGGGTCCGCATCCGATATCAAGAATAACCGGTTTCGCAGGCAATTCGGTTAATAACGAAAAAGCTGCTTTAGTCGATTCAAAATTACCGGGACCTTCACGTGGAATGTCTTTGTGAATTTCAAAAAAAATTTGTTCTTGTTTTGTCGTCATTTATTTAAACTAAATTAATGGGTAAAATAATAAAAAACCCCGAAGGTAACAGTATCTTCGGGGTTTCATTTCAAGGCTTTCTTTTAATTAACAGATAATATAAAACACAAATCCCCAGTAGATTGTTGTGTAAGACCCTCTTCCTCCCGAAAGAATAGAATTATCTACTTTTATAATATTTTATTCTTCACCCTTCAGTTTCCATGTTTGGGGAAGGAAGAACAGTATCATCCCGTATACTTCTAAACGACCGAGAAGCATAACAATGCTTAAAATCCATTTACCCGCATTAGGAAGATCATTGAAATTTCCTGTTGATCCAACTTCTCCCAAACCGGGACCGACATTACCTCCTGCAGCTATTGTTCCGGAAAAAGCTTCAAGAGGATTAACATTCAATGCGACTAGTAAAAGTCCGCCAATAAATACAATAGCCAAATAAACAACGATATATAGAATGCCCAATGATAAGTCGTTATCGTGAATTTTCTTTTCATCTATTTTAACAGTAATAACAGCACGAGGATGGCGAAGAAGTCTCAATTGCTTAAGTAATGTTTTGTAAAACATTACTAAGCGGTCAGCCTTTATACCGCCTGAAGTTGATCCTGCGGTTGCACATTGTAGAGCAAAGAACATCAACAATATTTGAGAAAACACAGGCCAGACTGCAGAATTATCTGTTGCAAATCCTGTTGAAGTACCGATTGAAATAACTTGAAATGCCGAATATCGTAAAGCATCACCAAAATCGGAATAATTAGAACCGTATGTATTATGTGTTACTAAAATAATTCCGGTCAACATTGCCGCTACATAATATCGAACAATAGTTGATTTAAAAATATTTAACGACCTTTCAAAAAATGTTGAGAAGAGCAGACCGAAATGAAGCCCGGATAGAATCATGAAAACAATAATTACCGTTTCAATTGCAACACTGTTATAAAAAGCAATGCTGGTATTCTTCGGAGAAAATCCGCCGGTGGCTATTGTAGCAAAAGAATGAGTTACCGCATCGAATAAATTCATTCCGAATATCATCAAGAAAATCGATTCGAGAAATGTCAGCCCGATATAAACCATCAAAACGATACGTAATGTTTTCTTTGCACTTTGTTTAAAACTTTCTTGAGCAACAGTTGACATTTCGGTTCTATATAAAATCATACCTGCAGAGCCGAGCGAGGGAAGAACGGAGAGAACAAACATAATTATTCCCATACCGCCAAGCCAATGTGTTGCAGCCCTCCAAAACAATAATCCGTACGGCACGCCCTCAATGTTTGTAAGAATTGAAGATCCCGTAGTAGTGAACCCGGAAACACTTTCAAACCAAGCATTAGAAAATGTGAATTCTTCACCCCACATAATGTATGGAAGCATCCCGATAATACATGAAGCTAACCAGCTCCCAATAACAATAATTAACCCTTCATTTTGATTAATATCTTCAGCCGGTGGAACAAAAATCATTGGAAATACTCCGAAGATACCGGCAACGGCAGCGCTATATAACAAGATACCGAATGATTGATCGTTATTGAGAAAACCTACAATTGCAGAGATAAATAGAAAGAGAGAGTTAATGAGAAGTACTAACCCGATGTACCTAAGAACAATAAATAATCTCATTTTTATTCGTCCCGTTGACTTAATGAACAAAGAGTACTTATAGATGCGGTAAGATCGGTAAGTTCGTCTTTTGATTTAATTTGTACGGTAAACGGTTTTTTCTTTTCAATAAATGCCTGTACTCCATCGGTTATTTTTACTAAAGGAGTTACAATGTAATAATTAACAAAATAATTGAACATAAAAGTAAAAATAAGTGCCGAGAGGATTGCAACCAATGCCGGCATAATTGCCCGGTTAGCTTTTTCTCTCAATTTTGATGCCGTTGTGAACATCGTGTTATCGTTTAAATTCATTAACGCAGCAACCGAATTTTTTACATCTAGAAATGAATGATGAACATCTTCAAAATACCAATTAAGATCTCCTTCTTTTGATGTTCCTACAATCGGTTTTTCCCACTTGTTTTTGTAAACCCGGTACTTATTTTGTATTGTTTCGATGTAACTTCCTTCCCCCTCAATGGTTAAATTATTTGCCGCAATAGCGAAATCCTTTTGAAACTGTTCATCGGCAGCCTTAATAATCGAGCGACCTTCATCCCACTTGCCTAGTAATAAAAGAAGTACTCCGCTGTCTTCTCTTTCAAGAGCTTCAATCATTGATTTTGCCGCATCAATGCTTTTGTAATTATCCTGAAGTAATTGGTTAACCGAAACACCGATTGACTTCAGCTCGTAGATTGACCAGACTGCTGCCACGGTGAGCATTAATGATAAAATTATAAACCCGGAGAGAATTTTTAATCTTAGTTTCATAACAACTCCTAAAAACTAATTATTAACTTAGCTAAAAGTGATTCAAAGCAAAATATTTTTTTTCTAATTTACTTTTACACGTTTTGCTAAAAACTCATAAACTCTACTTGGTAATACACCGCCCAACCATGAGGCAAAAACTAATGGAATAGGAAATGCAATAATTGACTTTTCTCTTTCAATTCCTTCTAGAATTATATCAGCCGCTTTTTCCGGTTTCATTAAGAATGGCATTTTAAATTTGTTTTTTGATGTCATTGGTGTTTTTACAAATCCCGGTTTAACTGTTATTACCCTTATGTTGTAAGGATGTAATTCAACTCTAAGTCCCTCAAGAATTTTTGTGGCGGCGGCTTTACTTGCACAATAGAATTCACTTTTAGCATGACCGCGGCTGTCTGCTAAACTAGAGACTCCTACAATCATTCCATCTTTACGGTTCAACATATCCGGAAGTAACTGCTCAACCCAATAAATTATGCCCATTACATTCACGCCGAAAATTTCTTCCGCATGTTTTGAATTAAACTCGGTTATATCTGTTCTGTAACTTATTCCGGCATTAAGTATTGCGATATCAACATAATTCTTAATCTTACTCTTAATCTTAATCAAACTCTCTTCTACATCTTCTTTCTTCGAAACATCACATTGCATCACTTCAATTTCAGCTCGTATGTTATTAAGCTCGGAAAGATATTCTTCGATTAAATTTGTTCTGCGTGCAATCAAGATCAGCTTGCAGTCAATCATTGCAAGTTTTTTAGCAATTTCTTTTCCTATACCTGTTGATGCGCCTGTAAGAAGTATTGTTTTGTTTTTGAATTCCATTACAAAACCATTTATTTAATGATAATATAAGATGCTAATTTCTTTATAAACAAACGCAAAATTGTTATCTTTCGCCACAATTTTTAATTAGGACAATGAGACGAAATTTTATAGAAATAGATGATGTTGTTTTGAATCCCGAAATTTTTGAAACTAAATTTACATGTGATCTCGAAAAATGTAAGGGTGCATGCTGTACTATGGAAAGCGAATTCGGTGCACCGGTTACTCAAAGAGAAATAGATAAAATAAACGGGAAACTTCATATAATTAAAGAGTATCTTCCGAAGCGGCATGTTGATGAAATAGAAACAACCGGATTTTGGATTGAAAAATTCGGACAATTAATGACGCAGAGTGTTGACAATAAGGCTTGCGTATTTGTTTATTTCGATAACGAAATTGCACGATGCGGTATAGAAAAAGCTTTCACAGATGAAAAAATTAATTTTCAAAAACCGATTTCGTGTCATCTTTTCCCGATTCGTGTTTCTTCTTTCGGCGGAGATGTTTTGCGTTTTGAAGAATATAGTGAATGTACTCCCGCAATTGAATTAGGTGAACAGACAAATTTAACGGTTTTGGAATTTTGTAAAGATTCGTTGAAAAGACTTTACGGAAACCAATGGTTTAATCAGGCAAAGAATTTTTTGGACAAATAAGATATGTTATCATTACAACAAAAATTTTCATTACAGCAAAAACTGTCTCCTCAGCAAATTCAATACCAGAAGTTGCTGCAGCTTAATACACTTGCGCTAGAACAGCGAATAAAAACCGAACTCGAGCTCAATCCTATTTTAGAAGAAGTGCTTGATGAAGAACTTGAATTAAAAGAAGAAGAGGAAACCCCGGAAGATTCTCTAGATACTGAAGAAGATTACGATAGCTCGGACGATGAGTTTGAAATTGAAGATTATATGAACGATGTTGATATTGATAACGATAGATTGAACCGCAGCCGCGATGATGATCAAACTCACCCGGTTGCCCCGCAAAGAACTACACTAAGAGAATTATTGATTAATCAACTTCATATGCTTGATCTTTCCGATGAGGAAGTTATTATCGGTGAAAATATAATAGGCAGTTTAGATAGAGACGGTTACTTCAAAGCTGATTTGGGGAAAATTATTAATGAACTCAAACTCTTTGAAGAAATTGACGTTACTATTAAACAAGGCGAAAGAGTTCTAGGAATTATTCAAACTTTGGAACCGGTTGGAATTGCGGCAAGAAATTTACAAGGTTGCCTGTTAATTCAAATTCGTAATTCTTCCTACGATCCTTATTATTCCTATCTCGCCGAAAAAATTCTAACCGATTTCTATAAAGAATTCGTCAATAAGCGGTTCGACATTATTGAAAAGGAAATGAACTTAACCCGCACTACTCTGCGTTCAACTTTGGATCTTATTCAAAGACTGAATCCAAAACCGGGAGAAGGAAATATCGAAGAAGTTGAATCAAATCAAATTACACCGGATTTTTTGATTGAGAAAGTTGATAATAATTACATTGTTACGCTTAACGATAAATCGATGCCTTCTGTTACAATAAGTCAAACTTATTTGGAAATGATTGATTCGAATAAACGCCGAAGGAAAATGAATGCCCGCGATAAAGAAACGCATAAATTTTTGCGCGAGAAATTTGAATCGGCAAAATGGTTTATTGCTTCAATTCAGCAAAGAAGAAATACCTTAATGAAAATAATGCGTGCAATTTTGGAAAAACAGTATCACTTTTTTGAAAGCGGTCCTAAGCATCTTAAACCAATGATATATAAAGATATAGCAGATGAAATAGGAATGGATATTTCAACAATAAGCAGAGTTGTTAACGGCAAATATGTTCAAAGCCCGCAAGGTATTCATGAACTGAAATATTTCTTTAGTGAAGGTTTAACAACCGATTCAGGTGATGATATTTCCAACAAGCATATTAAAGAACTTATAAAAGAAATAATTGAAAGCGAATCGAAAAAATCACCATACAGCGATGAAAAAATTTCGAAGATGCTTCAGGATAAGGGTATTCATATTGCACGCAGAACCGTTGCCAAATATAGAGAACAACTTAGACTGCCTGTCGCACGACTTCGTAAAGAGTTATGACACTTCTTATTGATGCACTCATAATTGTTTTCCTATTTGTTTTATTTGGCTATTCTCATTCAATATTAGCTTCAAATAAACTGAAGAAAAAACTTGTAGAAGAAATCGGAGATAAAATTGCTTTCTATAGATTGTTTTATAATGTAGTCTCACTAATTACGTTTTATCTTATATATGAACTTTCGCCTAAACCGGGTTTAATTATATATGATTTAGTTTATCCGTGGGATATTGTTATTTTTGTGCTTCAGTTCTTTGCACTTATCGGGTTTATATGGGCTGCTTCCGCGGTTAATATATGGGAGTTCTTAGGTATTGCTCAAATAAAAAGATATTACCGCGGCGAGTACGATATAAAGGAATTAGATGAAAGATATCAATTAAAGCAAACCGGTGCGTTTAAGTATTCGCGTCATCCAATTTATCTATTTTCAATCTTGTTTTTGGGTTTGCGTCCGGTTATGTCTTTCTTTTATTTTGTGTTCTTTATTTGTTTATCACTTTATTTTATAATCGGTTCATTCTATGAAGAGAAAAAATTAGTAGAACTTTTCGGTGATGAATATGTTCAGTACCAGAAAACCACATCGAGATTGATACCGATTAAGTTTTTAAATCATAATAAATCATAACAATCATAAGGATCAGCGTTCCATTGTATTTATTAAATTGGAAATTTATTACAACGGTTATGATTAATTATGATAATATAGAGGAGAAAAAAATGAGTAAAAAATTCAGATCAACAACAATACTTGGGATTATCCATAATGGAGTTGCAGCAATTGGAGGTGATGGACAAGTATCTCTAGGCAACACAGTTATGAAACATAATTCCATGAAAATTAGAAAGTTAATGAACGGACAGGTCGTATGCGGCTTTGCCGGTTCCGCCGCCGATTCATTTACTTTACTAGGAAGATTTGAAGAAAAACTTGAACAATATAATGGTAATGTAAGCCGTTCCGTTGTTGAACTTGCAAAAGATTGGAGAACTGATAAATATCTTAGAAGACTAGAAGCTATGCTAGCAGTTGTATCTAAAGATAAAACATTTGTCGTTTCAGGTACCGGCGATGTAATAGAACCCGATGACAACATAGTCGCAATAGGTTCCGGCGGTATGTTTGCTCTTGCTGCCGCAAAAATGCTGAAGAAATACAGCAGCTTATCTGCAAAAGAAATTGTTGAAGAAGCTCTTAAAACAGCAGCAGATATATGTATTTACACTAACAGTAATATTAACGTTGAAGTAATAGAAGGATAAGTATGTCACAAAAATTTCAGTTGAAAGAAAATTTAACACCTATTCAAATAGTAACAGAGTTAGATAAGTATATTATAGGGCAGAGAGATGCGAAACGTGCTGTTGCTATCGCTCTAAGAAACAGATGGAGAAGACAGCAAGTAGAGGAATCGATCCGGGAAGAAATTGTTCCGAATAATATTATTCTCATTGGTCCGACCGGTGTTGGAAAAACAGAAATAGCCAGAAGGTTGGCTAAGTTAGCCGGAGCTCCGTTTATAAAAGTTGAAGCATCAAAGTTTACCGAGGTGGGTTACGTTGGTCGCGATGTTGAATCTATGATACGAGATTTGACTGAGCTTGCAATAAATATGGTTCGCTCGGAGAAAACTGAAGAAGTTCAAGAAAAAGCTGAAACTATTGCCGAAGAAAAAGTTCTCGATATTTTAATTCCGCCTGTGAAACGACCCAATCAACCATCAAACACTTCGGTCTCCACAAACGTAACCGATGAAACCGAAGAACTTCAAAACGAAAAGACTCGCGAGTGGATGAGAAAAAAATTACAAAACGGTGAGCTTGATGAAAGAATGATTGAATTCGACACTACTCAACCCGCGCTTGGTATGCAGGTGCTCGGTCCCGTTGGATTCGATGATATGGGCATCAACATACAGGAACTTATGAGCAGTATGATGCCGAAAAAAAAGAAGAAAAGAAAAACTACAATCAGCGAAGCAAAAAGAATTATTGCACAAGAAGAAGCCGCAAAATTAATTGATATGGAAGCCGTGCAGCGTGAAGCCGTTCAACGTGTGCAGGAATCCGGAATCGTTTTTATTGACGAAATTGATAAAATTGCCGGAGCAAAAAGTCAACAAGGTCCCGATGTATCACGCGAAGGAGTGCAGCGCGACTTACTTCCTATTGTTGAAGGATCATCGGTTAATACAAAATACGGAGTTGTTAAAACTGATCATATCCTGTTCATCGCCTCGGGGGCGTTTCATGTTTCTAAACCATCTGATTTAATTCCCGAACTTCAAGGTAGATTTCCTATTAGAGTTGAACTTGATAGTCTGAACGAAGAAGACTTTATTAAAATTCTAACTCTCCCGCAAAATGCATTGCTGAAACAATATGCCGCATTGTTAAATACCGAAGGAGTAGAAATTACATTTAAAGAGGATGCGATAAAAGAAGTCGCCCGTACTGCTGCTGCAGTTAATTCCGAAGTTGAAAATATTGGAGCTAGGAGATTGCACACTATTCTTACTACTCTGCTTGAAGATATTTTATTTGATGTGCCGGATAAAATAAAAGAAAAGAAAATCGAGATAACAGGGAAGCTTGTTAACGACAAATTGGATTCTATCGTTAAAGATAGAGACCTTAGCAAATACATTCTTTAATTGATCCTCGCCTAAGGCGGGTAAAAATTGGGTTGTTTCAATATTACTAAAATTGAAGCAGCCCTTTGCTATCTATATACAGAGGAGGTACTTATGAAAAAAATTGTTTTCATTCTTATACCGTTAATTCTTATCGGATGCAGCTCTAATGAAATAATAAATTTGGATACTGCAAAAGCTATCGTCCAAGATTATTATGAGAACGGTCAATATGATATAGAAGTTGAAGAAATAATAAATTCCACAATAAATAAATTGGAAAAACAAAATTTCCCGGAAAACGCTTTGGCAATTTTTGACGTTGACGAGACAATACTTTCAAATTATGCTCACACAAAAGAAATCGGATTCGGTTTTGAATGGCAGCTCTGGGGCGAATGGATACAGTTGGCTGATTGCGAAGTAATTCCTCAAACAAGAAGGTTATATGATTGGCTTCTCGAAAGAAATGTCGGCATAGTATTTTTAACAGGGCGAAAAGATTACGAATACGAAGCAACCATTAAAAATCTCAGTCAAGTTGGTATAATTACTTTTGATACATTAATTACGCGAAGTGATAAGACAAATAAAATGCTCGCCGAAGAGTTTAAAGATTACGAAAGAAAAGTACTTACCGAAAAAGGATATAATATAATTCTGTCAATCGGTGATCAGTGGAGTGATTTGGAAGGAAGCAACACAGGGTTGAGAGTAAAATTACCGAACTATCTCTACCTAATTGATTAGTATTATTGTAAAGCGATCATCCTTGATCGCTTGGTTTGGGGTTTGCAAAGAATTAAGGCGAGCGACGAGGGTCGTCAGACTTCGACTCCCGACTTTGTCGAGGCTCGTCAAAGACGGCTGTCGAGATCGTCGCTCTACAATAAAATATTAGTAAGTATCAAACCCGCCGCCACCGAATAAACTGAACAATGCGGCTCCGAAACTTAAAAATCCAATTACACCGAAGATTAATGAAATCAATAATAAGATTCCTTGTATCATAAAATACATTTTAAACTTTTGCATCATTGTTACTAAGTGATAAAAATTTCTACTGATTCGAGCCTCGGTAATTTGATTTCCTGCTTGGAAGAGTAACACTCCCAGCCAAATCGGAAGCCAGGCAACGATAATTCCGATAATACTAAGAGCAACAAAAATTCCCATAATAATATTTACAACACCAAGAAATTTAAGCCAGCCGACCATGTTTTCACCAACGGCTGCCATTTCGTTCAAGTGACGAGATGCATCATCTTGTTGAGTATTAGTTTGTTCGTTAAAGTCCATTCTACCTCCTGTTTGTAAATGGATTAATTGCTAAAAGAATTTATGGAATAATCCTTTTATGAAGCAAGTAAAACCTTCTGAAAAATCCCCGGGATTTGTCCAAAACAAATGTATTTCAAACAATAAATAATGGAATTTTTTTCCTGAAAAATCCCGGGGATTTAACAGGGGGTCTTACTTAATACACTCCCCAATTTTCCTTATATTTGTCCTTTCAATTTTCCAGAATAAAGGCAAAAAATGAAGGTTAAGAATTTATCCGATATTCCAAAAGCATATAATCCCGGTGACGTTGAAGACAAATGGTTTAAGTATTGGGAAGATCATAAGCTATATCATTCCGAAG
>CAYLVF010000056.1:0-6992 GCA_964387045.1 uncultured Melioribacter sp.
ATCATCGTTGGGTACAGCACAACAGCAAATGGTAGAAATTGCAAAAGCTCTTTCTCTGAACTCCCAAATTTTGATAATGGATGAACCTACTTCATCATTAACAAAAAACGAGATTGAAACGTTATTTCATACAATCAGAAAATTAAAGCAAAAAGATGTCGCAATTATTTACATCTCACACCGCTTAGAAGAATTGTTTGAAATTGGGGATAGAGTTACTGTATTGCGAGATGGTAATTTTATTGCAACAAAATTTATCTCGAATACCAATCGTACCGAACTAATAAAGTTGATGGTTAACAGAGATTTAAAGGACCAATACCCGGAAAGCGAAAAAGAAATCGGTAGTGAACTGCTTAGAGTAGTGAATTTATCGACTGAGAATTTATTACAAAATATTTCATTTAGTTTATTCGAGGGAGAGATCGTTGGTATTTACGGTTTACTCGGCTCCGGCAGAACTGAATTAGCGCGGACAATTTTTGGTGCTGATCAAATTGAAAGTGGTGAGATAATTATAAATGGTAAACCCACAAAAATAAATTCTCCGGGCAAAGCAATTAAAGAGGGAATCGGATTTTTAACCGAAGACAGAAAAACTCAAGGATTGATTTTAGACTTATCGGTTAAGGAGAATATAAGCATCACATCATTGGGTGAACTTACAAGTTTCGGAATCATAAAGCTAAAAGAAGAGTTACAAGTATCCGACTACTACATATCCGAATTAAAAATAAAAACTACCGGTAGCAATCAAAATGTTAGAAGTTTGAGCGGAGGTAATCAACAGAAAGTTGTTTTTGCTAAATGGCTGAACACCGAGACTAATATTTTCATTTTCGATGAACCGACGCGCGGCATTGACGTTGGGGCAAAGCAAGAAATTTATGAGTTGATGAATAGACTTACTCGCAACGGATGCGGGATTATTATGATCTCATCCGAACTCCCCGAAATATTAGGGATGAGTGACAGAATTTTAGTTATGCACAACGGAAAAATAACAGCCGAGTTTGATAACATAGATTTGTCGCAAGAAGTTATTCTAAATTCAGCTATCGGAGAAGTTTATGCTAATTAAAAGTCTCTGGATACATAACGCACGCCAATTTGGAACGTTTCTCGGTTTGATAACAATCATAATAATTTTTGCTTTTTGGACTCCTTACTTTTTAACTGTATCAAACCTTTTAAACGTTGCACAGCAATCTACAATAAATGCAATCATTGCCGTTGGAATGACTTACGTTATTATCACTGCCGGAATAGATCTTTCGGTCGGTTCAATTATGGCATTCTCCGGTGTTGTGCTTGCAAGTCTGTTGCAAGCAGATCAACCTTTAGTTGTGGCAATATTAGGAGGATTATTTGTCGGCGCGGCTTGCGGATTTGTAAATGGTGTGTTGATAAGTTACGGTAAACTTCCGCCATTTATTTCTACACTTGGTTTAATGAGTGTTGCACGCGGTGCGGCATTACTTTACACAGACGGTCGTCCGATCTCAGGCTTCGAAGAAAATTTTAGATTCATTGCAACCGGTGAAATACTTCACATTCCTTTCCCGATAATAGTAATGATTATTATTTATTTGATAGGGCATTTTGTTCTAACGAGAACAAAATTAGGAAGATATACATACGCAACCGGCGGAAATGAGCAGGCAGCAATTCTTTCAGGCGTAAATGTAAAGTTGATAAAAATAGTTGTTTACAGTTTGTGCGGATTGTTGAGCGGTGGTGCGGCTGTGCTGTTAACGGCTCGTTTAAATTCCGCTCAGCCTATTGCCGGAATAATGTACGAACTTGATGCGATTGCCGCTGTCGTTATCGGTGGAACAAGTTTAATGGGAGGCGAAGGGAAACTAACCGGTACATTAATCGGTGCATTAATTATGGGAGTTCTTCGTAACGGATTGAATTTACTCGATGTGTCTTCTTTCATTCAACAAATTGTAATCGGGTCGGTAATTATCTGTGCAGTATTGATTGATATGGCATTGAAGAAAAAGAAAGTTTAATAGATGAGGTTATTTTGAGAAAGTTAATTAATGTAATAACAATCGGTGTGATTTTAAGTTTAATAATTATTTCGGGATGCAGAGATTCCGAAGTTTTCGATGAAGGTAAACCTACCATTGCGATAGTTTTAAAAACCTTAAACAATCCCTTCTTTATAGATATTCAGCTCGGTGCAGAAGAAGAGGCTAAAAAACATAATGTCAACTTACTTGTTCAAGCAGCCGAAAGAGAAATAGATGTAGAAAAACAGATGCAGA
This sequence comes from uncultured Melioribacter sp., assembly GCA_964387045.1. Lineage (GTDB taxonomy): Bacteria > Bacteroidota > Ignavibacteria > Ignavibacteriales > Melioribacteraceae > SURF-28. Next base: position 2,277 of record CAYLVF010000056.1, read on the forward strand.
TAATAGAGAACTTAATCCAGAGAAAAGTTGATGTTATTTGCCTTGCTGCCGCCGGATCAAAAGAAATTATACCTGCAATAGTTAAAGCAAACAAAGCAGGTATTTTTGTTATAGCAATTGATACGAGAGTCGATGAAAAATTTTTAAATCAATCCGGCGGGAAAATTTCTGCATTTATCGGTTCGGATAATTTTGAAGGGGGAAGAATAGCCGGGGAATTTATTGCCGAACAATTATACGGCAGCGGCAATATGGCAATCCTTGAAGGGGTTCCGGGACACGAAACCGGCGATGCACGCTTAACCGGATTCCATTCAGCAATAAAAAATTACCAAGGTATAAAAGTACTTGCTTCCCAAACTGCAAATTTTGAGCGTGACCAAGGCTTCAATGTTTTTCAAAACATTCTTCAAGCTAATCCGAATATCGAAGCTGTATTTGCCTGCAACGATATGATGGCGCTTGGAGCTATTGAAGCGATTTCCGCTGCGGGGAAAACAGGTGACATTATAGTTGTTGGATTTGATGCAATACAAGACAGCCGTAAAGCAATCCGCGAAGGTACAATGGCAGGTTCAATTGCTCAATACCCGAAAGAGATGGGCAGAGCTGCAATTGAATATGCTTTGAAAGCAATTAACGGGGAATCGATCCCTAAAGAAATACCGATAAAAATTGAATTGATAACTAAAGAAAAATTGGAAAGTAATTAGTATATGCAAAGTACTCAGACTAAAAATTATCTATCCGGTAATGGTTATAAAAACAAATCCGAATGGCAGAGTGAGTTAGAAAATAAACTCGGCAATAAGGTTTCTTGGGATGTTGTTACACTTCAGATGTACAGCACTGCTGCTTGTATGTATGAAATAACACCGTTAGCCGTAGTAATCCCGGAAAACATTGAAGATATAATTGTAACGATAAACATTTGTAAAGAATTCAATATACCTGTTTTACCACGGGGAGCAGGCTCAAGTCTATCTGGGAATTCTGTTGGTGATGCGGTCATTTTAGATTTAACGCATTACTTTAAAAAAATTGATGATCTGGAAAACAACTTAACAAAAGTGGATGTTGGTGTTGTACTTAATGATCTTCAAGCGAATGAAAAAAAGCGAGGATTAAAATTTGCTCCGGATCCGAGCAGCGGTAATGTTTGTGTAATCGGCGGAATGCTGGGTAATAACAGCGGGGGTCCGCACACGCTTAAGCATGGCAGCATGTACAAACACGTGCAAGAAGTAAACGTTGTTTTATCGAATGGAAAAATATTCAGCGCTAAAAATATTTCACTAAATGAAATTGAAAATCTTGATGAGTTTCATAAATATTATTATCTAAATGCCAAAAAGTTATTAACTCAATTTTCAAAAGAAATTGTTGAAGAAAGACCTTATACATCCAAAAATGCTTCCGGCTATCAGGTATGGGATATATTAACAGATACACATCTGAATATGGCATCACTTATGGTAGGCAGTGAAGGTACACTAGGTGTTTTTACTGATGCTGTTTTAAAACTTATTCCGGTTGTTTCTCGCCGTGGAATCATATCAATGTATTTTACCGATATTTCAAAAATGGGTGTAGCCGTAAAGCATTTGCGTAACTTAAATGCTTCAGCAATTGAATTTGTTGATCATTCTTTTATTGAATTAGCTTTAACATATAAGCCGGAATTAAAAAAGTTTTTACCTGCCCACGTTAAATATCTACTCTATGTTGAATTTGAAAGTGAAGATCAAAACGATATAACGAATTTCTTTAGCGAAGCGGAAAGAATAATCTGCAAAGAAGAAGGACTTGCAGAACTCGGCTCATATTCAACAGATGAAAAAGAAATTGAAACAATAATGCGTGTTAGAAAAGCTGCAACTGTAATTCTAAACAAAATTCAAGGCAAAGAAAAACCGGTGCCGTTTGTAGAAGATGCTGCAATTCATCCCGAGGTATTTCCTCAATTTCTTACTGAGCTTTCCGGATTGCTGAGCAACTACAGTTTTAAATATGTTGTTTTTGGTCACGCAGGTGATGGTAATCTTCATTTAAGACCTTTGATAAGTTTTAAAGATGCAAGACTCTTTGATGAAGCTGATGATTTGATGACAAAATTTGTTGATCTTGTTGTCAAATATAAAGGTTCACTTTCTGCCGAACACGGAGACGGCAGGTTGCGTACATCGTTTCTTCCAAAAACATTTCCGAAACTCATACTGCTATTTAAAGAAATTAAAAACTTATTCGATCCGATTGGAATAATGAACCCAGACATAATAGTTCAAAATTCAGCAAAAAAATGGAATGAGAATTTAAGATACAATCCGGGCTATAGTTATATTAAAACTGAGTCAAGACTTGACAGCGAAAATTGGAGACTTGAAATAGAAAAATGTCACGGCTGCGGAACGTGTCGTGAATATTGTCCCGTTTTTGTAGCAACAGGAGAAGAAGAATCAACCGCGCGAGCAAAGGCAAATCTTTTACGCGGAATAATTTCGGGGAAAATTTCAGCAGATACTTTTGATACGGATCATTTTTACGAAATTATGAATTACTGTTTGAACTGCGGTCAATGTTTAACAGATTGCCCGACAAACGTTAACATTCCCGGAATGACAGTACTTGCGAAAGAAAAGCTACACGAAAAACGTCCGTTTAAAATAAATGAAATAATTTTACAGAACGGCAGGTTAGTCAGTTCATTAGCTTCAAAACTTCCGGCTGTCAGTAATTCTACACTTAAGATACCGGCACTTCGCAAAGTGATGGAAGCCGCAATCGGTATTCATAAGGAAAGAAAGTTCCCGATATTTGTGAATCACAAAGTTATCACAAACAAAGTGGAAATAGATGATTCAAAGACTGTTGTGCTTTGGACAGGATGTGCCGCTCAATTTAATGATCCTTATGGAGAAGTTGAAAGCAGTAAACAGATATTAGAGAAATTAGGTTATAAGATAATATTGCCCGATTGGAAATGCTGCAATGTTGCAAAAATATCATACGGAAATCTTAAAAATGCTTTACCTGATATTGAGTATAACTTAAAAGTACTTAAGCCCTATGTTGAAAAGAACATACCGATAATATTCACAAGTGCTTCATGCGGATATGCTTTTATGCATGAGTACTTAGACTTTTTCCCTGAACATCCTGATATAAAAGAAACAGCTTCTATGTGTGTTGATATTCATGATTTTCTCGGAGAGAAATTAAAGGATCTTGAATTGCAAATGAATTTTAAGAGAACTCCCTTAAAAATTGTATATCATGATCCTTGCCACTTAAAAGCACAAAAAAATAAATATGGACCAAAGGATTTATTAAAATTAGTTCCTGGATTGGAACTGTTGAATATCAAAGACAGTTGCTGCGGAATTGCTGGTACGTTTGGAATGAAAAAAGAAAATTTTGATCTGTCAATGGAAATAGGTTCAATCCTTTTTGACGAAATGAAAAAAACCGGTGTACAATATGCAGTTTCAGGTTGTGGTACATGCCAAATTCAAATTAAGCAGGGAACAGGTTTAGATGTGCTACACCCGATGAGTTTATTGAATGAAGCTTATACGCCATTAGAAGATTGAATAAGTATTACTGAATATATATGATTTTGTTGTCAAAGAATGTTCTTGGCAAAATTTTGTATAAACAAATACGGTTTTTTGAGAAAAAGCAGCTAATTATTAATTAACAGGATTATGGATGGTGGAAATTGCTTGATATTGAAGGAGTTACTCCTTATTATAGTATAGTATAGACAAATAGACATTTATACAAATATACTATACTCAATATCTCTTTTTACTGTTCTAATTTTCAAATAACGGAGAAGAAATGGAAACAATGAAATCCCTTACCTACAAAGATGTTGGGAAAATTATTTATGAAGAAAAACCACTCCCTAAAATAGTACATCCTACCGATGTAATATTGAAGGTTTCCGCATGCGGAATTTGTGGTACTGATGTTAAAATTCTAGAAGGCAAACATGTCGTTGGAGAAGACATTGCTCTTGGTCATGAGTTTGGCGGGGTCGTCACAGAAATTGGTAGCAGTGTTTCAACTTTAAAGATAGGTGATAGAGTCGCTGTTGATAATAGTCTTAGATGTGGACTCTGTGAATATTGCAGAACAGGTAATAGTCCGCAATGTCATTGGTTAAAAGATAAGTCAATAGGGATATTTCAAAATGGAGGTTATGCTGAATACTGCCTATTACCTGAAAATGCATGCTTTAAGATCCCTGATGAAATGGATGATATAACAGCCACACAAGTAGAAACTCTCGGAACTGTTCTAAACGGAATGCTTGCAGTACAGATGCAGTGCTGGGACTCAGTGGTGGTCTTGGGGTTTGGACCAATTGGATATCTCTTTGCAGCATTATCTAAAAATGTTGCCGCTTACACTATGTGTACGGAAATTGATCCGTTTAGAATTGAAGTTGCAAAAGAATTAGGTATACCGGTTTTTAATCCTGATGAAGTTGATATAGAAAAAGAAGTGATGAAATTCACCGATGGAAAAGGTGCAGATATTGTTATTGATGCAGTTGGTGACCAATTGGAAAACGCTATTAAATACGTTACTCCAGGAGGAAAAATCCTAGCGTTTGGTATGGATAGCAGTGTGAAAACTACAATTGTTCCTAATACTATAACACGTAAAGCGATAAAATTGATCGGTACTTATATTGGGCAAAATACCATG
>CAYLVF010000056.1:7002-9943 GCA_964387045.1 uncultured Melioribacter sp.
TTGCCGGCTATGAAGATTTTAATGTCGGGTAAGCTTAATATGAAACCCTTTTTCACCGAAGTTATACCCCTGAAAGACGGAGTGAAAGCTTATAATAAATTAGGATTGGACTTAAATACTCAAAAACATATTCCAAAACAGGCAATGAAAATTGTTATGAAACCTTAGGGATAACTTTAATATCGGTATTATTTTTTTTCAGCACTCAATTGGAAAATGAATGAAAAGAATACTTAACTTTTTTGCCACAGGGGAAGCTGTACCATTGATCGAAGATAAGAATAAGATCAATGCTTTATATAAAAAGTATAGATGGCAGGTAATGATTGCTATTACAGTGGGATATGGATTGGCATATCCCCTGAGACTTGCACTATCTGCAATGAAAAAGGATTTAATAGATGGAGAAATATTTTCTGCGACTGAATTGGGATCCGTCGGAGCCGCACTCCTTTATGCTTATGCTTTTGGAAAATTCTTTAACGGAATCTTAGCCGACCACGCTAATGTAAAAAGATTTTTTACTCTTGGGGTTTTACTCTCAGCAACTATCAATATAATAATTGTCGGCACAACAACTTTATGGGTATGGATTGTTTTATGGGGGTTGAATGGGTGGTTCCAAGGTTTTGGTGCTCCAACCGGTGCGGTTACACTAGCAAACTGGTTTAGTAATAAGGAAAGAGGAAGGTTATATGGTATATGGAGTACCGGACATGCAATTGGTGAAGGACTAACTTTTATCGTCTCAGCTACTATCGTATCATTCTTTGGATGGCAAGCCGGGTTCTGGGGTCCAGGCGTATTCGGAATTTTTGTTGCTGTTGGAATTTATTATTTATTACAAGACAAACCGCAAACGTTAGGACTACCGTTAGTTGCACATTGGAAAAATGATGACTCAAGTAAACAAAGTGATGATGCTGACGATTTATCCTCTACTAAACAAGCCCAGATGAAAATATTCAAAAATCCCGCCATTTGGGTACTTGGTTTATCAAGTGCCATGATGTACGTTACACGGTATGCAATTAATAGCTGGGGGTTTTTATATCTCCAGGAAGATAAAGGTTATACATTAGTTGAAGCCGGAGGTTTGTTGGCTCTAAACACTTTTGCTGGATTAGCCGGTTGTGTTGCTTATGGATTTATTTCTGACAAACTTTTTAAAGCCAAACGTCCTCCCGTTACTTTTATTTTCGGATTGATTGAAGTAATTGCTTTAATCATCATATTCTTTACCCCTGACGGTTATCATTCAATCATAACAGTCGCATTTCTAATCTATGGTTTTACATTAAGCGGTCTTCTCGCTGCACTTGGCGGATTATTTGCAATTGATATTGCTCCAAGAAAAGCAGCTGGTGCAGTTATGGGATTTATAGGCATATTCAGTTATTTGGGAGCCGGTTTGCAAGATCAAATAAGCGGTGTTTTAATTGAAAATGGGACTACCATTGTTGACGGTATCCGCCACTATGATTTTAGCAGCGCAATTGCTTTCTGGCTCGGTGGTTCTGTAGTATCAATGTTATTAGCACTCTCTCTCTGGAATGTAAAGGTGAGAGAATAAACGGAGAACTTTATGGATAACAAAAAAAACTACGACATATTAATTTTTGGTAATTATACTAAAGATATAATCGTTTCGAAGAATGGCACGTTCTATGTTGACGGAGGCGGATTTAACTATGGTGCACATGCAGCAGTTAATTCAGGAAAAAGTGTAGCCGCTGTAACTCGTTTGGCTGAAGAAGATAGACATGTTGTAGAAACCCTAAATTCCATTGGAGTGGATGTCTACCCTACGTTCACTCCATCCTCTACTCATATGCGGTTGGAATACCCAACCGATAATCCTGATGAAAGAATACTTACTTGTACTGCAACAGCAGGAACTTATACACTCGATCAATTTGATGGTTTGGAAGCAAAAGCAATTTTAATTAACGGGTCTGTTCGTGAAGAAGCTCCTTTAGGATTGGTGAAAGAACTTAGAAAGAGAAATTCAATACTAGTTGCAGATGCCCAAGGGTTTATTAGAATTATTGCCCCTGATAATACTCTAATTCATGCAGATTGGCCTGAACAAAAAGAAGTTCTCGCTTTAATAGATGTTCTGAAAGCAGATATTGTTGAAGCAGAATCATTAACCGGTGAATCAGATCTTTTAACGGCAGCTGAAAAACTTTTTGAAATGGGACCACGTGAGATTGTGCTTACACATCGTGATGGAATACTCGTTTATGCCAACGGTGATGTTTTCGAGGAAAAATTCAAACCGCGTGAATTGATCGGAAGAAGCGGGCGCGGGGATACATGTATAGCCTCTTATATGGCTAAACGTCTCACGGCAACTCCGGCTGAATCTATTAAATGGTCTGCCGCTGTTACCAGTCTTAAATTGGAAGCCCAAGGACCATTCAAGTTGGGTCTAAAGGAAATTGAATCAATGATTTCTGAGAAATACGGCTAATATCTTACTTTTTTCAAAGATAGAGGATATGACCAGAAAGTCATTTAAACGAATTATTGAAGTTCTTAAAGCAATACTAACATTTGCCTTTGGCAAACCTCTAATAGAAACAGTTCCCTGTATAAACTCAATCACAATCTCAGATTACGTAAAGAAACATTTATTTAGCAAGAAGTTGGTGAAGTTAATTGACTTTGATCTACCCAAACCGGTTAATGGCAACCAAGTATTGAATATCATTTAATGGAGGAAATATGAATTTATTTAAAATACGATCATTAGTTATAACAGTGTTGATCTTACTACTAGCTGTTTCTCAACAAACTTTGCTATATGGTCAAACCGAAAGTGTAGTACCTAAAGATGCAGAAAAGTTAGCCGCATTTGACGGACATTTTACCTTTATGATTGCAGGTGATTTGGGTCGTAACGGTTATTACGATCAAGTACCTGTAGCGGAAATGA
>CAYLVF010000057.1:0-9937 GCA_964387045.1 uncultured Melioribacter sp.
CAATTTCGGTGTTGCCGATACCACTACTTTCAATGCTTTCAAAGGTGAAGGTGGAGAATACTCTTGGTGGATGGGTTCTAACGATCCTAGTTACAAGCAGCCCGGTTACGGTACAAACTGGAGAGTTGCTCTCGAGACTATTAAAGAATTCCAAGTTCAATCCAACCTAACTTCGGCTGTTTTGGAATTTGATGCTTTCTACAATCTCGAAAACGGATGGGATGGTGCTCACCTCCAAGTATCAACCAATAATGGTTCAACCTGGACATACGTAGCATGCTGGACCGGTCATACCAACGGTGCATGGGTGCAGAATGTAACAGTTAATATTTCACAATATATTGCAACTCCTGCAAAATGGTTGAAATTCAGATTTGTACTTATTTCTGATGGTTCTGACGATAGTCAAGACGGTGCAGTCGGTGGTTTTGACAACCCCGGCGGTTTCTTCTTTGACAACCTAAAATTAAGAAGAAATAACGTTCCAGAATTGATTTCTGATGGTGGTGACAATAAATATGAATTCTTACCTTCATATATAGTTCCTGCCATTAACGATTTCTTTTTAACAGGAACAAGATATAACAGTGCCGATACTAGTATGGGTCACAAAAATTATCAGCCTGGTGAATACAGATTATTTACTGTTGATGGTCCTCCTGCTGATTTAACCGTTCCTGCTCTTGGTGGAAATGATGTTGCTCCATTATGGTTTGACTTCAAAGTTTGGTCAAATATTCCTTATGATGCAAACGCAGCAGGCGGAGCATATACTTACTGGAGACCTATCGGGTACTTGTACGGTCATCCAACAATAACAACCGGTTATAAAGCTCTTACTCCTAGTGTTTATGTCGGTCCAATGAGAGACGGAGATAAGTTTGTTTCCTTCTCGGATATGTTCGGCTATATTAATTTGACACCTTTTATCGGTGGATATATGGAGTTAGGTATTTTATACTACTCAAACGGCGGATGCGACTTTGACTTAGGTCAACTTTATGTTGATGACTTTAAAATAATTCAAAAGAACGATCCTTACGAATGGAATGACTATTGCGATACAGCTACAATAGCTTCTTACGGCTTCGTTACATCATTCGCAAACTTGTGGGATGAATTCGATGTTGATTATTATTACTTTACAGGTACTGCAGGCGATTGGGTAGACATTTATGTTGACAACTCATTCGTTGATGCAGAAGTTTCATTATTACCTCAAGTTGGTGCTTTTGATAAGACAATTGACAACAGTTCTTGCGGATCACTTATGTATGTTGGTGCACCTTGCTGCGATCTCTATTCATGGCACGATGGTTACTTCTATGACAGAATAATCTGGAACCTCCCCCGTACAGGCGGTTATTTTGTTGAAGTTCAATCATGGTGGGGTGATACAGGCGGTTATGTATTATATATTGATCAGTTAACTTCTGCCGCTGCTATCTCAAGCGTTGCCGATGTACCTAATGATCAAGGTAAACGTGTTAAAATTCAATTCACTGCTCCAGAATTAGATGTTTTGAATGATGCCGACTTTGATTACTGGGGTGCCGGTGTTAACTTCTATCAAATTGAAAGAAGAAAGAACCCTATTTCTAATGATTGGGAATTTGCCGGTGAATTAAACGCAATTGGTAAAGCTGGTCAATCCTACATCGTTGAAGCTTCTACAGTATATGATAGTGCAAATACTTCATTTAGAGTTGCTACTGTTGGCGGTAACGTAGATAGACAAGGTAGATTTGTTACTTTTAGCCCAACAGGTATCGGTCAATCATACGATAACATCGCTCCAACATTCATAGATGAATATACACTTGCTCCGTTATCAGGTACAGGTGTTGATGTAGCTGCTGAAGTTGATTACGGCGGTGGCAACAATGGTGTATCCGATATTAAGTTCTATAACATTTATAGAAGCGATGTATCCGGCTTCACACCTAGCGCAGGTAACTTGCTAGCTACTTTAGAAACAAGTAATCTAAAAATCCGTTACAACGACGCTACTTACGATGGCAGCACTGAATTCTATTATGTAATTCAGGTTGTTGATGATGGCGGTAATAAAGTATTCTCTAAAGAAGTAAATACAATTACTAGTGTTGAAAACGAAGCAGTTCCAACAGTTTACAGCTTATCACAAAACTATCCGAACCCATTCAACCCAGCTACTACTATTAAGTTCGGAATTCCTCAAGCTGCAGACGTTACAATTAAGATATATGACATCTTAGGTCAAGAAGTTAAAACTCTTGTTAACAGAAACTTAGCTCCTGGTTTCCATACTGTTAACTTTGACGCTTCTAACTTGATTTCCGGTATGTACATCTACAGAATTCAAGCAAACGGCGTTGACGGTTCTAACTTTACAGACGTTAAGAAAATGTTGCTTGTTAAGTAAGATTTTTCTTACTCACAAAAAAGCCGGGCTGTGTAAGTCCGGCTTTTTTTGTTTAAACCAATCACGATTATTTGTAATGAACTCGACTTAAGAATATGTAGCATAACTTTTTAAAGAAAAATTGCCCGACCTTTAGGGTGTGTTGCATAACTCAAAAAACATATCCAATTATTTATTTCGGATAGCACTGAAAGAGAATAATTTTCAGGTTCACTTATTAGCGCATTCGCGGCAAAAAAAGAAGATCGATTGAACGAATAAAAGCAAAAAGCGTAAGCCGCTAATGCGCGAATAAATTCTTTCAATAAATAAAACTCAGATGGGACTAAAGTCCGTTTAGACAGTAGTTATTTTCTCCGTCCACTTGCCATAGGCATCCCTTCGGCAGAAGAGTCTGTTGCAAAACCAATGAACTGTCATTCCGAATCCGTTGGCTAACGGATGAGGAATCTCACTTAATATAGCTTAAATTCTCAATTTATTTAAGGTGAGATTCTCGCATTGCGATGCCTTCGGCATTCATTCCGCTACGCTCCATTCAGAATGACAGTTACACAACAGACTCAGAAGTGGACGGCAATAATATGACTTATGCAACAGATTCTTAAGTCGTGGGTTAATAAGTAAAAAATGCAGAACAACAACCGTTTTAGCGGTTTCAAAAGCAAGCGGTCAACTTATTAACCTTGAAGGTCACTTGTTTTTGACGTTCAACGTTGCTATATATCCTAGCGATGTGGAGACGTAACCACCGACATTTGTCGGTGTGCTTAATAAAATCCCGATGGGATTTTTTATTTAATTATTACCGAAATGAACTCCGTTAGGAGTTCCATTATAGTAACACTTTTTTGCTAATCGAAAAAACCGCACTAATTGTCAGAGCTCAGGAATTTCGGACCCAGATTTGAAAATTCTTGTAAGTGTTTCTTGTGAAAGATAATCATCCTCTAAAAATAATATCCGACATAAGAGCGATTCCATAGGCGATTACTGCAGTAATGAATACCGCAATAAATCCGAACTCAACCGATATTACTATTGCTAGCACAGCACTTATAACCGAGAAACATGCATTGATTCCCCAAGCCCATGGAATTTGCTGCTTATTATTCTCATTTAGTTTACTTATTCCGATAGGGAATGGGAAACCCATCGCGAACGCCGGAATACCTATTAATCCTAAGGCAATTAATCCTTTGATAAATATTGAATACTGAATTGTATTCTGAAGTAAAGGATTCAAAATAATTGTATATGCAAGTAGCAGAAAAATTACTATAATTAACGAACTTGCTATTCCTCTTGATTTATTTTTTGTAAAAGATGAAGTATAACTCCCTATTCCTGAGCAGATTAACATAAAACTGATCACAGCCGCAGCAGAGTAAATCGGGTTGCCGAAATACAGAACAAATTTTTGAATAAGTACAATTTCAATCAGCATATAACCTGTGCCGAGCCCGGAGAAATATAATACTGTCCATAATTTATTAGCCCCACGCCATCCGAGTTTGAATAAGGGTAAGATTACAAGTACTAACGAAATCAATGTAATTTGTAGCAATGTTAGTAATACAATTAAGTATCCCAATTCAAAAAACGGAATTGCACCGGTACCGAAGAAATATTCTAAGTCGGATATATTTTCCCAATTAAGGAATTGAGAAAAGTAGGGCTTGTTATCCGTCGCCGGAAAAATTCTAAAACTATATTCCTTTAAAAAATTTTCTCTGTCATCAGATAAAATAACATCGATATATGAAAAGAATTTTTCATCTTGAAGTTGATTGTATTCGGTTCGTTCATCAAAAGTGATACCCGGCATAATAACGGGGTCAAAATTCATTTCAGTGCAAAAGTTTCTAACAGTCTCAATATCGGTATAATTCAATTCGTTTTTCTTTATAAGAAAAGAAATACTGCTCCAGCTTCTAATAGATAGAATATGTTCCTCGAAATTTTTAACTCCGGAAAACTCAAGAGCTTCTATAATTGTAGCTAATATTCTTAACGGGTTTCTAAACGGATAATCCATCCAGCAAGTTACTTGTATGAAGCCGTCTTCTTTTAACCGGTCAAACATTAAGGAGAATGATTCGACTGTGAATAGAAAATCTTCCTTAATAGCTTGAGTGCCGGCAGAACCGCCGAACGAACCGATTGCCGGTAATAAAATTATATCGTAGAAATTTGTATCGGAGTTAAGAAATGTACGTGAAGAAATTTCAAATACTTCAACATTATTTTTATAATAAATTGAATCGGTCTCGTCTGCCAGTTCATTATATAGTAGGGAATTGACTGCATTGTTTGATTCAACTGCGTGAATCATTCCGGCATCGTGGGTCTGTGCATGTATAATATCGGTGCCTGTTCTTGAATCTAAAATTAAAACATTATTTTTTTTCGCTAATCTATAAACTAATTCATCAATTGTATAATTCAACACAAAGTTGGAATTGTTTGTATCTCTTGAAATTATCGGACCGAACCAATCACCATTACTGAAAACGGCTTTGCGAACCGGGATCTCGTTTGTGTATGTTAGACTTAGTCCGGGTGCATGGCGTATCAAATCTGATTTTACAACTTGTATAAATCCGAACGGACTGTTTTTCTCTAACTCGATCTCTGCATCCGGTAAGTTCAATGTTTTGCTTAAGCTTTTGTATTGAGAACTTTTTATCTCAACCGGATTAATAAAACTAAAAATCAGTACAAACCCCCAGATGAAAACGGCTGAAAGAGGATATAACTTTTTATCCTTCCGAATTTGTATAAGCCCGGCTGTAATAGGAAGTAATGAAATAACAATAGGGGAGAAAGAGGGATGCAGAATCCAAAATAAAATTAATACACTCAACCCGCCAATGCCGGCGCCGAATAAATCTGAAAAATATAGTTTACCGATTGACTCGGCGAATGAAACATAAATCAAACCGATTGCCAAACCGCCGAAAAAGAATGGAAGGAAGAAGATTATATATGTAAAAAGCAATTTGAAAATATGTGATGTCTCGGCAAATAATAAAAAGGTATCAAACCTCGCAAACTCTGCTTGTGATAATGGAATCGAAAGTAAAATAAATATACCGGATAGAATCATTGCAGTCGGAATTACCGTTTCTTTGTGCTGAACAAACCAATTTTTGAAAACCGATAATACAGTTCCGGCTGTTCCAAAACCAAGTAATGCAAGTGAAATTATCATAAACGCAAAATGATTCCACTGCGTAATTGAGAGTATCTGCATCAAAATAATTTGGAAAGCAATAATAGCTGCCGATATTAGTGAAACTGAAAGGTAGAGTTTCCTATTCATCGCTTATCTATTAGGATGATCAAAAAAAAACGAAACCAACTGAATTAATTTTCCCGTGTAAACGGAACAAAACGAACCGGCATCAAACTTCGCGTTTTTATTTTTCCGTCGTCTTTTTCAACTAACATTAACTGTTGTGTTAAGAACGGCGAGCCGACCGGTATAATCATTTTACCGCCGTCTTTGAGTTGTTCAATTAACGGCGGTGGAATATGTTCCGCGGCAGCAGTTACGATTATTGCATCAAATGGCGCATGTTCTTCCCATCCGAAATATCCGTCACCTTGCTTAACGGAAATATTTTTATAACCAAGCTCTTTTAATAACTTATCGGCGGAACTCGCTAACCCGGGAATTATTTCGATTGTATATACATGCTCTATTATTTCCGCAAGTATAGCAGCTTGATAACCCGAACCGGTACCTATCTCAAGAACTCTATAAGCCGGTTTCGGTTGAATGATCTCGGTCATATAAGCAACAATATACGGCTGCGAAATTGTTTGTCCGTAACCTATCGGAAGGGGTCTGTCACTATATGCGGAATTCATTAATCGTTCCGGCACAAACTTATGTCTCTCAACGTTCATAAATGCTTTTAGAGTATTTACATCTTTTATACCGCGTGATTTTATTTGACCGTTGACCATGCTTGTTCTCGCTCGTTCAAAAATATCCTGAGCCGGTAAAGAAAAGTTTACTATCAGCAGCAGTATCGAAATCAATTTAATCATAATAATTATTTAACTATTGTTAAAAAAAACAAATTTGTTCTGCAGATTCATTATAAATATAACAATCTTAGATTTTAACCCAAGTATAAAAGGAAATCCATAAGAAGGTAGTGGAAACAAAATTTGCGCCCCCTACATCAATCCTAAATTTTCATTATTTTTTTCAATATCCCATCGCAACGGATTCTGTTCAATATAATCTCTGATGTAAAATAATTCTTTTTCGTTACGGATTATCCTGTCATAAAACGAACGCTGCCATTTGAAATTTGTGATATTATTATGCTTGCACCATTTGGTAACACCAATTTTAAACCCCTTTATCACATTCGATAAATTCGTACGACGTAGGGGACGAATATTTTCGTCCCCTGTGTTATTAATATCATTTATGGCGGGTCGAATATCTTCGACCCCTACGTTATTAATATCATTTATGGCTGGACGAATATTTTCGTCCACATCGCCGGGATTATTATCATTCGTTCGGGGTCGATGATGATCGACCCCTACGTCATTAATTATTATAATCGCATGAATGTGATTAGGCATAACAATATATTCGCCTAATTCAACATTAGAATAATGTGAAGGAATTTCTTCTAAAAATCGATTTGTCATATATCCGATTTTGTTCAATATCATTTCACCATTTTTAACTTCGCCAAAATGATGAATATGTTTATGTGTGCAAATCGTTACATAATACCATGCGGGATTGGAATAATCATATTCCGGTAATCTGTTTCGTTTACGGTTTTTCATATTGTTATTGTCGGGGGTGCAAATTTTGCGTCCCCTTAATTTTATAATTATTAATACTGCTTCGGGGTCGAAAATCTTCGACCCCTACAATGGAATTATTTTTTTGATGTAAATATTCGAGCCCTACATTAATTTGTTAAACAAATTCGATCTTATCAATCTCTTTCATCAACCTGTCGGTTTGTGTTAATGCGACAATGATTTTTTGATAATGTTCGATGTCTTCGTTGGTGAGAGTTCTGCCTTTGCGGTCTTTTAACCATTTTTGTGCGGGTTGATATCCGCCGATGTAAAAATTCCATGCGGTTTCGGGTACGTTGCCGAAATATTGTTTTTCGTTTATCCAAACTTCGCCTCGTACGGGTCGAAAATATTCGACCCCTACATTATCTCTTCTTCGGGGTTGATGATGATCAACCCCTACGTTTTTATTTTGATTGGGTCGATGATGATCGACCCCTACGTATTTTATTTTTTCAACTTCGTATGAACCGTCATTAGGGAAGGTTGTAATGAATTTATTTACAACGGGCGATTCTAATAAATGTATTCCGCGTAATTCTGTGCCGAGTTTTACCAGCTTCTTAAATGTGGTTTTATTTTTTGGATACGGCACGCGTGGGAAATCTATCTTTAAAAATTCTTTGTACTTTTCGCGGTAATTTGGCGAATGAAGTACCGCATAAATGTAATCCAAAATTTGTTCAGGTTCGGTTTTGCCGGTTGTCTTTTCTATCTCTTTAACAATTTCTTGATTTAGGTTAGGTATTTTTTCGCCGTCTTCTGTGTAGAGGTAGAGGGGGAAATGATAACCAGCTTCTTTTGTTTGACTTGAAAGTGTACATTTATCAGTAATTGTTTTAGAGATAAAAATGTGTTGAAAATCAAATGTACTAAGTTGTTTACTTATAATAAGAGCTAAATTATTGTGCCCTATCATATGTTTCATAATTTCATTACGTGGATATGAAAGTACACCTTTGGATTTTGGAGAATAGGGAATAATTCGTTTATCAAGTGGACGGTAATCGATCGTATGTAAGGTAACATTCGATGAGTCAAATTTTGCGCTTTCAAATTTCCAATCTCTACTGTCCTTAGTTAAATTATATTTAGCACTGAAGTCATTCTTATTTAACAAACTAAAATCATCCACCACTTTTTGTGCATCACTCATTGCAAATTGTACAAGTAAATTATCTCTTGCAGAAACAATCCCACATGCCTGAACTAGTAGTAAATCAGATATCTTGAAGTTTTTTAAGTATTCCTCTTTGTTCTCAAAATCCTTCTCAACAAAAAAGTAATTCGGTTCAGCGACTTTCAATTGTTTCCACTTAATTGAATCAATTTCATTTTCATTCAGCTTCTCAAATTTCAGTTCGCGTTTGCCGTAAAGCTCGGCAAATTTAACAATTGCCTGTAGGGGACGAATATTTTCGTCCCCCAGAATATTTTCGTCCCCCAGAATATTTTCGTCCCCCAGAATATTTTCGCCCCCAATGTTGTTAATATCATTTTCTCGGGGTCGATGATGATCGACCCCTACGTTATCGGTATCATTTTGATTTGTACGAATATTTTCTACTTTCCGTAGGGGACGAATATTTTCGACCCCTACATTATTTGATTTTTTGATCATTATTGAAATTGCGACACCTTGCTGAATATCAAAAACATTTTCGTCTTTGCTGCCGTCGGGTGCGGTTTCTTTTTTCTTCGCGTTGCCGTGTAAATCCAAAATATAAATCTCATCAAATGTTTCAAGCAGATGTTTACGCATTTGTCTGTGAATAATTCCATCCAAAAAAGAATTGTTCGTTATCATTGCAACAATTCCGGTTTTATTCTTTACGACAAAATGTTCTGCGTAACGGATAAATTTTATGTAATCATCGCTTAACGGCTGAATGTTTCTTTCATTCAAATCTTTTTTGTAATCTTTAATTAGGTTGGTTATCCATTCACCTTTATTGGAAGAACTAACGCTGTAAGGCGGGTTACCGATAACAACCATAATCGGTGTGTCGTTTTTAATTTGCGCCGCTTCTTTGGATTCTTCCGCAATGCTTTCTGCAAAACCGAACCCGGTAAATAGATCACCGATTTCGTCAGCTTCTTCGAGAGAGTTTGTAAGATAAATTCCCAAACGTCTGTTAAAATGTTTAAATCCCGTTGACTTAAAAGCCATACTTAATTTAAGATGCGCAATTGTGTATGGCGCCATCATAATTTCAAAACCATGAATACGCGGAAGCAGATCGTGATGAACATAAGTTGCCCATCTACCAAGTTGTCCGTTATCTTTCAAACGCAAATAAATACTTCTTATAACCGCACTTAAAAAAGTTCCGGTTCCTACTGCGGGGTCAAGTATCTGAACTTTGTGAATTCCGTTTTGAGTTTTTGTTGTATCCGCCAAACCGTTCGGCAGACCGAATTCTTTCTGCAGAAGATAATCAACCGCACGGACGATAAATCTTACAACCGGCTGAGGTGTGTAATAAGCTCCAAGTTTTTTACGAAGATCGGCATCATACTCTCTTAAAAAGTCTTCATAAAAATGAATGACAGGATCGGGACCTTCATTTGTCTTGCCCCACAAATCATCACGGAAATACTGCTTCATCAACTCTGGCACGTTTGCGTGCGAGAAAACTTCGCAGAGTTCATCGACAATGTATTCAAGGCGTTTGTCAAAATCGGGAC
>CAYLVF010000058.1:0-9936 GCA_964387045.1 uncultured Melioribacter sp.
TAATTTCGAATGTCAGTGAAGTTATTTCCGGTAATAAATCGCTCGCAAGTTTAATTAAAGTTGGCGAAGCCGCTAATGTAACTAAACAATTTTCCTTAACTGAAAAAACAGATGTACTTATTGTGTGCTTAGGAGAAGGGCAGTATCCGAATGGAATTTTTGATTTTGGGCAATTGCAGGACTCCGAAGGAAAGAATATTTGGGCAATGAATGAAATGAACAATACATTTTATCATGGAGGCGGTTACAAAAACAGAATTCAAATGGATGTAGTTACTTTAAAGCCGGGTGATTACAAGTTATTCTATACAACAGACATTGGACATTCATATAATAATTTCAACGTAAAGCCGCCGAATAATCCGGAGTGGTATGGTATTCAAGTAATCGAACTCGATGAAACTTTAGCGGGGGCTATTGAAAAGAAAATTTCTGATGAAAAACAGAACAAAAACTATGCGGAAATGTTCAGCACAAGTACATTGTTAAGCAGTCGCAAATATCCCAACAGTATTTGGGTTGGTGCTAATGAAAAAGGAATTGTAAAATATGATTTGATCAGTGGGAAACATGAACAATATTTTATTGAAGAATTCAAGAATAAGAATGTCTATACAGGAGAAATCTTTGAGGATAGCAAAGGTAGATTGTGGATAACCATCGACCCATCCGGATTTTACAGATTTGACCCGATAACAAAGACATTTACTTCAAATGCATCAATTCCCGATCTCCCAACAACCGGAATAAACGGAATGATAGAAGATTTTCAAGGGAATCTTTGGATAAAAAGCAGCGGTGGAATTACTAATCTTATTCAAAATAGTGATGGCTCATGGTCGACTTCAAATTATGACAGCAAAGATGGTGTGCCGGGCGGATTTGGAAGAGGCTCGTTGATTACACGAGACGGACAAATTTTATTCGGGTCGTTTAATGGCATAACAGCATTTTATCCAAGTGTTGAAAATACTAAACCGCCTATTCCCGTAATTACAGATATAACCGTTTCTGATGTTTCAATTTTTGATAAGGAAAGTAGATTGAAATTAGAAAAGTCGATTTTTGAGATAGAGGAAATCAATTTATCATATTCACAAAATTATATTTCTTTTGATTTCTCCTCACTGCACTATTCACGACCGAATAAAAATCGAACAAGTTATATATTGGAAGGCTTGAGTGATCATTGGGTCTTAACCGATAAAAACTTTGCTTCGTTCACAAATCTTGACCCTGGCAGTTATACATTCAAAGTAAAAGCATTCAGCGGTTTTGGTGTACCGGGCAATACTGAAAGATCAATAAAAATAAATATTGCCCCGCCATGGTATCGAACCACAATTGCTTACATTAGTTACGGATTGTTATTCATCGCTTTAGTTTTTGGTATTGATAGAGTACAGAGAAGGAGAATACTTAGACAAGAAAGAGAAAAACAGAAAATTCAAGAAGCCGAACTTAGAGCAGTTGCAGCAGAAGCACAAGCACGGGCAGTTCAAGCAGAAAATGATAGGAAATCGAAAGAGTTAGAAGAAGCAAGGCAACTACAGTTATCAATGCTTCCCAAAAAATTACCGCAGCTTCCCAATTTAGATATTGCTGTTTACATGAAAACCGCGACAGAAGTTGGCGGCGATTATTATGATTTTCATGTTGCGATGGATGGGACATTGACAGTAGTAGTGGGTG
Organism: uncultured Melioribacter sp.; assembly: GCA_964387045.1. Taxonomy (GTDB): domain Bacteria; phylum Bacteroidota; class Ignavibacteria; order Ignavibacteriales; family Melioribacteraceae; genus SURF-28. The sequence continues at coordinate 1,693 of CAYLVF010000058.1, forward strand.
ATGCAACTGGTCATGGAATGAAAGCCGGAACGATGGTAACTGCGGCAAAAAGTTTGTTCAGTACACATGCGGCTAATCCCGATATACTTTTTACATTCGGTGAAATATCAAGATGTTTAAAACACATGGACATGCATCTTCTAACAATGTGTATGACTGTTATGAAAATCAAGCAGAATAAAATGATTATGTCAACTGCCGGTATGCCTCCCACCTTAATTTTCCGGAATAAAACAAAACAGCTTGAAGAGATTGCATTAAAAGGTATGCCGCTTGGTGCAGTGGAATCTTTCCCTTATGCAACAAAAGAAACCGAATTAAATAGGGGAGATACACTTTTAGTTATGAGCGACGGCTATCCCGAATTATTTAATAGTGAAAAAGAACTCTATGGTTATGAAAGAGTTCAAAATGATTTCCATAAAGTCGCTGAAAAATCTCCCGAACAAATTATCGAACGACTTAAAATGAACGCTTTAGAATGGACAGGCAATTCAGAACCTGATGACGATGTGACATTTGTAGTAATTAAAGTGAAATAAAAATTTGAAATTAGCTAAAAGGATATCACAATGAAGATAATGGTAGTCGATGACGAAAAAGATATAAAATTACTTTTCGAGCAAAGGTTCAGAAAAGAAATAAAGGAAGGTAAACTAGCCTTCCTATTTGCCTTCAGCGGTGAGGAAGCTAAAGATTACTTGCAATCGAACGGAAGCGAAAACCTCAATCAAATTCTCTCCGATATAAACATGCCGGGTATGAACGGTTTGGAATTATTAAAATGGATTAAAGATAATTATCCCGAGTTAAAAGTCGCTATGATTACAGCTTACGGCGATCAAAATAATTACAAACAAGCTGTTGAATACGGCGCTGATGATTATATGACCAAGCCAATCGACTTTGTGCAGCTCAAAGGAAAAGTACTTCCTCAATAGTGAATTAATAATTACAAAAAATAGTGAACCAATTTAATGGGAAAAGGATGAAAGCAGCTACACAAAAAACGGAAATAATATCCGGCGAAAATGAATTACTAAAGAATCAATTAGCTCAAAAAGAAGCTGAACTTACGATTATCAGTAGTGTTAGCGAGGCAATCTCGCAGCAACTCAAAATTGAAGATATAATTAAAATTATCGGCGATAAAATTCGGGATATTTTTAAGTCCGAAGTTACTGAAATACTATTATTAGATCCGTCTTCTAACATGATAACAGTCCCGTATTCTTTTTACCGGGAATATCAAATAGCAGATCCATTTCCTTTAGGCGAAGGATTAACCTCTAAAATAATTCAAACCGGTAAACCATTAGTGCACGGAACTTTTGAAGAGGGAGTTAAACTAGGTGTACTTGTCCAATCGGAAGAAGAAAAAACCGAAACTTATGTTGGCGTTCCGATAATTGTTAATAATAATGTGATAGGTGTTGTAAGCATACAGAGCTACAAACAAAATGATTACAGCGATGAAAAAGTTCGTCTTCTTTCAATTCTTTCTACTAACATGGGTATTGCTCTTACAAATGCGAAGCTTTTTGATGAGACGAATCGTTTGTTAAAAGAAACAGAACAACGAACTGCTGAACTGGCTGTAATAAATAGTGTTCAGCAAGGTTTAGTTGCCGAAATGGATTTGCAAGGAATTTATGATCTGGTAGGCAATCGGTTACGTGATTTGTTTGATGCGCAAGTCACCGGTATTTATACCTTTGAACATGAGAGTGGCACAGAACATTTCATGTATTTATTTGAAGATGGAGAAAGATTATACCCGGAGCCACGTCCTCTTAACCAGATTCGTAAATGGATTATTAATAATGCAAAGTTTCTTTTGGTAAATGAAGATGCCGATGTAAAAATTTATGAAATTACAGGCGAAAGACTTACTGCCGTGCCTGGAACTCGACTACCGAAATCTTTGCTATTTGTACCTCTAATTGTTGGCAGTGAAGTAAGAGGTTGTGTAAGTCTTCAAAATTTAGATAGGGAACATGCTTTTAGCGTTGCAGATGTTAGACTGCTTACTACTTTAGCAAACAGTATGAGTGTCGCATTAGAAAATGCAAGACTGTTTGATGAAACTGTCCATCTTCTTAAACAGACCGAACAGCGTAAGGCGGAACTGGCAATAATTAATAGTGTCGGTGAAGCGATGTCTAAACAATTGGATGTTAATACTGTTACCAAAATTGTTGGAGATAAGATAAAAGAAATATTTAAAGCGGAAGTAACAGAAATTCTTTTATTAGATCACGAAGCCGGAGTTATAAATGTTCCGTATTCTTATTACAAAGGTTATCAGATTGTCGAACCGTTTGAATTAGGCTCCGGGTTAACTTCAAAAGTTATTAAATCCAGAAAACCGCTGCTACTATTAAACTTTGATGACCAGAAAAAATTCGGTGCATTGGTAGATGCCGGTATAGGCGATGCCGATATTACCGAAACTTACTTGGGTGTTCCAATCATGTTTAATGATAGAATTCTTGGCGTTGTAAGTATCCAGAGTTATGAAAAGAATGCATATGATGAAAATAATGTTCGGCTTCTATCTACTTTATCGAGTAACATGGGTGTAACACTTGAAAACGCTAAACTTTTTGAAGAAACAAAGAGATTATTAAAAGAAACCGAACAACGCTCAGCCGAATTAGCGATCATTATTAGTGTAGGTGAAGCAATGTCTAAACAGTTGGATGTTTTGACGGTAACAAAAATTGTCGGTGACAAAGTTAAAGAAATATTTTCTGCCGAGGTTACGGAAATTCTTTTAGTTGACGAAGAAACTAAAATGATAGAAGTACCTTACTCATACTATAATGGATATCAAAAGTTTGATCCGTTCCCGCTTGGTGAGGGCTTAACTTCAAAGATTATCAAATCAAGAGAACCGTTAGTTTTTGGCTCATTAGAAGAGCAGGTAAAAAATGGCGCACTAACATTTTCGGAAGAAGATAAAACCGAATCATATATGGGTGTGCCGATAGTTTTTGAAGGAAAAGTACTTGGCGTTGTAAGTGTACAGAGTTATAAAAAGAGTGCTTATGATTCTAATAATGTACGGCTTTTATCTACTCTATCAACAAATGTCGGTGTGACTCTGCAAAACGCAAAACTGTTCGAAGAAACAAAAAGACTGTTGAGCCAGATGCAGCAGCGCAATACAGAACTTGGAGTTATTAACAGTGTGCAGGAAGGATTAGTTAAGCAAGTTGAACTCCAAGCAATTTACGATTTAGTCGGTGATCAAATTCATAAAATATTTGATACGCAAGTTGTGGCAATCGCAAATTTTAACCATGAAGATAAGACAGAATCTTTTAACTATTTGATTGAAAAAGGAGAAAGATTTTATCCAAAAGGTAGAAAGTATGATAAACTTAGAGAACATTTAATAAAGAACAAAAAACTCATTTTGATTAATGAAAATTTTTCCGAGGCGGCAAAAAAATATGGAATGAAAGTAGTAGAAGGAACTGAAATGCCGAAATCACTTCTCTTTGTTCCGCTTGTCGTCGGTGAAGTAGTGAAGGGCTATATATCTCTTCAAAACATTGACCGTGAGAACGCATTCAGCGAATCGGATGTCCGTCTTCTTACAACGTTAACAAATAGTATGAGTGTTGCACTCGAAAACGCTCGCTTATTTGATGAGACAACGAAACTTCTTGAAGAAACAAAACAACAAGCAATTGAGCTTGGCATTATTAACAGTGTTGGAGAAGGTCTCGCAAAGCAGATGGATTTCCAGTCCATTATTGATTTAGTCGGTGAAAAAATTAGAGAAGTCTTCAACGCTCAAGTTGTAAGTATATCTACATATGAAAAAGAGACTGAACAAATTCATCATCGTTATGCTGTAGAATTAGACGAGCGATTTTACTTCGACAAACCTCAAGCAATTGATTCGGATAGAAAAGAAATTATCGAAACCAAACGACCATTGATTTTCGGTACCGCACAAGAAGCAATCGAACATAGCGGTGAAGAAGTTGTTGCAGGTGAAATGCCGGAATCATACATGGGTGTTCCGATTATCCGTAATCAAGAAGTTACAGGTGTTATTACCGTTCAAGATATTCATAAACAAAATTTATATACTCAAAAAGATGTTCGCTTATTAATGACACTCGCTTCAAACATGGGTGTAGCGCTTGAAAATGCGAGACTTTTCGAAGAAACAAAACATCTCTTAAATGAAACTCAGCAAAGAAACGTAGAACTTTCTATCCTTAATGCAATTCAAGAAGGATTAGTGATGGAAATGGATTTTAATTCCATTATTAATCTTGTCGGAGATAAGTTCAGAGAAGCGCTCGGATTTTTGGATTTAGGTATTAGAATTTATGATAAAGAAAAAAACATACTTCACTTCCCTTATGAGTACGAACATGGCGAAAGATTATATATCGAATCTATGGACCCTACTCCATTATCCAAGTATGTGCTTGAAACAGGTAAAACTCTTTTACTCAAGAAAGCTACCGATGAAGAATTTGCTAAACTTGGTATTACTGAAAACACCACAATTCCCGGAACCGATTCAAGCAAATCACTCGTATTTGTCCCGATCATTGTTGGCTCAGAAGCAAAGGGATTGATATTAGTCGAGAACTATGAAAAAGAGGATGCCTTTAGTGAATCGGAAGTTAGATTGCTTACTACCGTTGCGAATAGTATGAGTGTTGCTCTTGAAAATGCGAGATTATTCGATGAAACAAATAGATTGCTTAAAGAAACAGAACAACGTACTGCTGAATTATCTGTGATCAATAGTGTACAAGAAGGATTGGCAAAAGAACTTGATATGAAAGGAATATATGAACTTGTAGGAGAACGTTTATGCAGTTTATTCCCGGACTCACAAACTTTAGTTATTCGTTCATTCGATCATGATAAAGGTTTAGAAGAATGGCAGTATGCAATTGAAAAAGGTGTAAGATTAGAAGTTGAACCTCGTCCGTTTAATTGGGCGAATAAGTTAATGATAGAAACAAAGAAGCCCTTAGATATCAGAGAAAATTATATTGAGACCGCACAAAAATACGGTGGCAAAGGTGTAACAAAAGGAAAGCCGCCTAAATCTGCTGTCTTCGTACCTATTATAATAAACGATGTTGTGAAAGGTTCGATTAGTCTTCAGAATATCGATAAAGAAAATGCATTTGATGATGCGGATGTTCGACTAGTTACAACCCTCGTTAATAGTATGAGCGTTGCACTTGAAAATGCGCGGTTATTCGATGAAACATTAAGACTTCTTGAAGAAAGTAAAAAACGTACAGCAGAGTTAAGTACAGTAAATAGTATCAGTCAAGCTATTGCCGGACATTTGGAAATTGATAAACTCATTAATCTTGTCGGTGATAAAGTACGCGATCTTTTCAATGCTAACATAGTTTATTTAGCTATGCTCGAAAAAGAAACAGACATAATTAATTTCCCTTACGGTTATGGTGAAGAATTTCCACCGCTTCCTCTAGGTGATGGATTAACATCGCATATAATTTTGAAAAAGGAACCCCTCCTTATAAATAGAGAAGCTGAAAAGAAGACAGAAGAATTAGGAGTGGAACGAATCGGCACTCCCTCAGCTTCTTATCTTGGTGTGCCTATTCCGGTCGGAGGCGAAATTATAGGTGTGCTTAGTGTGCAAAGTACTGAAAAAGAAAATGTATTTAACGAAGATGATATGAGATTGCTTGGTACTATTGCGGCACACGTCGGTATTGCGATTAATAATGCGAATGCTTACGAGGAATTAAACACAACTTTAGAAAATTTAAAATCTACTCAAGACCAACTTGTTGCACAGGAAAAGCTTGCTTCTCTCGGTCAATTGACCGCAGGTATTGCTCATGAAATTAAAAATCCATTGAACTTCGTTAACAATTTCTCCGAACTTTCTGTTGGTCTGGTTGAAGAACTTCATGCTGAAATTGGCAAGTTAAAGGAAAAAATCAGTCAAGAATCGCTTGAAGAAGTGAACGAAATCTTAAGCACGTTGAAACAAAATTCGGAAAAGATTAAAGAACATGGTAAACGTGCCGACAGTATTGTACATAGCATGCTTCAGCATTCAAGAGGGAAGACCGGGGAAAAACAGCCGACAGATATTAACGCAATGCTTGATGAAGATCTTAACCTAGTTTATCACGGTATGCGTGCACAAGACAGTTCGTTCAATATCAAAATAGAACGTGAATATGATAAAGATTTAAAACCAATTAATATCATTCCCCAAGATATGAGTAGGGTATTCCTAAATATTCTATCAAACGGATGTTATGAATCACATCGTAAAAAAATGGAATTAAATTCCGAAGAACCCGCAATCATAAAAGTTTCCAGTCATGAAAACGGCAATTTTGTTGAAGTGCGTATCAGAGATAACGGACATGGAATTCCTAAAAAGGTTCAGGATAATTTATTCACCCCGTTCTTCACTACAAAACCTTCGGGTAAAGGTACGGGTTTAGGATTATCTATAAGTTATGATATTGTCGTAAGAGAACACAACGGTGAAATTCTATTTGAAACCGAAGATGGCAAATACACAGAATTTATAATCAGACTTCCAAAAAAATAACAGAACAATTATGAACAACACAATACCAAAAATATTAGTCGTAGATGACGAACCGGATCTCGAATCATTAATTAAACAAAAGTTTAGAAGAGAAATTAAAGAAGGTAAATACAATTTCTCTTTTGCAAATAACGGTGTTAAAGCTCTGGAAAAATTAAACGAAGACAAAGAAATTGAACTAGTTCTAACCGACATCAATATGCCTGAAATGGATGGACTCACACTTCTTTCAAAAATAAAAGAAATGAATAACCCGCTTCTTCATTCTGTTATCGTTTCTGCTTACGGTGATATTTTTAATATCCGTACAGCTATGAACGGAGGAGCTTTTGATTTTGTCGTTAAACCCATCGACTTAAGTGATCTCGAAATCACAATTAAAAAAGCAATCGATAATCTCGGCACTTTTAAAGAAGCTGTGAAATCGAGGGATGAACTTATTATTGTAAGAAAAGAATTGGAAGAAGCGAGAACGTTACAATTATCAATGCTTCCGAAATCGATTCCTCAAAACGGCAAACTTGATATCGCTGTTCATATGAAAACGGCAAGTGAAGTAGGCGGAGATTATTATGATTTCTCCAAGAAAAATGACGGTTCATTAAATGTTGCAATTGGTGATGCGACCGGACATGGAATGAAAGCCGGTATAATGGTTTCCATAATGAAAACCTTATTCATATCTGACTCCGATGAAATTGAGCTGGAAGATTTTTTTGATGTATCAAACAGAACAATCAAATCTCTCAATCTCGGAAGAATGATGATGGCTTTTGCAATGTTAAATTACAAAGAGAACAAGATAAAGTTTATCAATGCCGCCATGCCGACAATATTTGTTTATAAATCGGCAGACAAAAAAGTAATCGAATATGTAAATCAAAGCATGCCGCTCGGAGCTTTATCTGAATTCGATTTCAATGTAAATGAATTTGAAGTTGATTCTGGAGATGTAATTCTGCTATTAAGTGACGGATTACCGGAATTGTTTAACCATAATAAAGAAATGTTCGGTTATGAACGTGTAATTGATCTATTAGATAAGCACTCCGAAAAATCTCCGGACGAAATTATTGAGACGTTAAAATTAAATGCAACCGAATGGGCAGGTGAATTAGAATCCGATGACGACATAACTTTTGTTGTAATAAAAGTGAAATAGAAAAATAATTTGAGAAAGTATTGAAGCAATTATTTCTTTTAAAATTTATCCTTGCAGTATTTTGCATAGTCAATGCACAACCTGTCAAAAACGGATTTATCCACTTTACTGAGAGGAACGGACTATCATCAAATGTTACTAACTGCATTATGCAGGATCAGCTCGGTTATATTTGGATTGGAACAGGTAACGGAGTAACAAAATACGACGGTTATGAATTCGATAATTTTACTGTAGCTCCGGGTGATACAAACTTTTTACAGCTTCCACTTACTCAGTCCGTATATGAAGATTCCAAAGGCAATATTTGGATCGGTTCTGTCGACGGAATAACTAAATATGACAGGAACGCAAAAACTTTTAAGCTTTACAATTTATCTCACCTTTCACAAAAGTACGATCGCACTTTTGTAGTCGGAGATATTCAAGAAACTTCGGATAATAATTTTTTACTTGCAACTTATGATTTTCACTTTCAAGATATTAA
>CAYLVF010000059.1:0-2710 GCA_964387045.1 uncultured Melioribacter sp.
CTTATATTAGAGCTGCAGATAGATCAATTCCTGATCAAGCAGATATTGTTAAAAGCGAACCTATTCCGGTACCTCAAAAACAAATTACCGCAGAATCAACCGGAAAATATAATTTCACAATTCAAGCCGGTGCGTTTTTGAATATTGAAAATGCAAAGAACTTGGCAGATGAAATTAATAAAGACGGTTATCCGGTTGAACTCGGGACAAAAAGTGTCGGCGGTTCATTATTGAATATTGTTACATTCGGTCACTTGAAAAATGAAACGGAAGCTGATCCGCTTTTATCTTATCTCAAAAATAAGTACGACTTAAATGGTAGAGTAATTACCGTAGAATAAAATGAAACTTCAATTTATCGGAACCGGTTCCGGGAAAACTTCACTCAAGCGAAATCACTCTTCAATTTTTATTGATACATACGAATCAAAATTACTAATTGACTGCGGTGATGGAATTTCAAAAGCATTACTGAAGAATATCATTTCATTTAACTCGATCGATTCCATTTTATTTACACATTATCATGCTGACCATTTCAGCGGTATCAGTTCTCTCATCACCCAAATGAAATTGAATGATAGAAAAAACGAGTTAAAAATTTATACTCACAAAAATCTTGTTGAACCGCTAAAAGAATTTCTTCATACTTGTTATTTGTTTGAAGATAAACTTGAATTTAAAATTCAATTTTTCGGTTATGAATTTGACCGAGAATATAAAGTTGATAAAAAATTATCTTTTACTACTAAACAAAACATTCATATCAGCAATAAATACCAAGTTACTTCCATTCCACAAAATCGTTTTGTTTCGGCAAGCATCTTATTCAAATCAGAAAAAAAAGAAATAATTTACACATCTGACATTGGGGAAAAAACGGATTTATTTTTGTTTGATAAGTGTGAACCGAAAATTTATATAACAGAAACCACTCATATCGAACTTGAATGGCTGTCAGAAGTAGTTAATTTTTACAGACCAAAACAGATTTTTTTAACGCACATTTCCGATGAAGATGAACGTAAAATTACGGTTTTTCTCAAAAATCAAACATTTTTAGATACAGAGAAAATTGTTGTTACAGAAGACGGACAATATGTCACACTTTCTTGAGATTTCACTTAATTATCACATCGATTTGTATTATTTTTAGAGTCCTGAAAAATCATTATTTATGACCACACAAGAATTTCAAAATAAGTTCGGTATTATTGGTAAATCACAAGAAATACGTGATCTTTCCGATATCGCTTTGCAGGTTGCCAATTCAGATATTTCTGTTTTGATTTATGGAGAATCCGGAACCGGAAAAGAAATTTTTGCTCGTGCAATTCACGGCGCAAGTAGAAGGTCAAACAAAAAATTAGTAAGTGTTAATTGCGGTGCAATTCCCGAAGGAATTTTAGAAAGTGAATTATTCGGTCATAAAAAGGGTTCGTTCACAGGCGCTTTTGAAGATAGAAAAGGTTATTTCGAAATAGCGGATGGCGGAACATTATTCCTAGATGAAATTGCTGAAATGCCCTTAACTACTCAAGTTAAATTATTACGCGTACTTGAGACAAAAGAATTTATGCGAATCGGAAGTGAAACAGTTACAAAAGTTGATGTCCGTATAATCGCCGCATCAAACAAAGATTTGCAGGATGAAGTCGCTGCAAAGAGATTTAGAAATGATCTTTATTTTAGATTAAAAGCAGTCTCGCTTAACATTCCTCCATTAAGAAAAAGACCGAGTGATATACCAGCGTTAGTTGAACATTTCATTGAAAGCTATGCTGCTGAAAACAACTCAATTAAACCGCAACTAAGTAAAGAAGCATGGGATTTATTATACAATTATAAATGGCCCGGGAATATAAGAGAATTAAAAAACGCCGTTGAAACGGCAACGGCACTATCACGAGAGCCAATCTTAACAGAGACTGATTTTTTGCCTTTACTAACGACTCGCGATGCATCGGAGCAAATAAAAAATTTACCCGTACATTTAAACCGATCTCCCGAGGCTCTTGACAGAGAAATGATTTACCGTGCACTTATCGAGATAAAAAAAGATTTAATTGAACTGAAAGATATTGCACTTAATAATCAAAGCGAACTACAGAGCAATGGAAGAAATTTTCATGTTGATGAAGTTATACCTATTGATAAGCTTGAAAAAAATGCAATAGAAAATGCATTGGATTTTACTCGTGGTAATAAACGTAAAGCCGCTAAGTTATTAAACATCAGCGAAAGAACTTTGTATAGAAAATTAAAAGAATATGAAATTCAGTAATCTCATAAAAATAGCAGTTGCAGTAATTCTATTGGGAATATTTATTTCCGGCTGCAGTTATTCATTTACCGGTGCATCAATTCCTCCGCATCTTAATTCGATTGCAATACCATTGTCCGATGACCGCAGTGGTTCCGGTGAACCGAACTTGAGAGAAGATTTCACCAACGAATTAATTACAAAATTTATTGATGATAACTCTTTTCAAATAAGAGAAAGAACAGAAGCAGACGCAATTTTAGAAAGCACCGTTCTTTCTATCAGCGATGCTCCTTCTTCGGTCGGTACACAAGAAGGAATTGAAACAGTTGATTCAAGACGTATTACTATTACAGTCAAAGTTATCTACAGAGATTTTATAAAAAAGGCAACAATCTTCGAGCAGAATTTTTCCAATTACGGCGATTATGTAAACGAAGGGGATAT
>CAYLVF010000059.1:2810-9733 GCA_964387045.1 uncultured Melioribacter sp.
CAATCTTCGAGCAGAATTTTTCCAATTACGGCGATTATGTAAACGAAGGGGATATTACCATAAATAGAAACGAGGCAATTCAAGAAGCTATTGATAAAATTACCGAAGATATTCTTCTTGCTGTTGTTTCAAATTGGTAGAGGGACATTATGAATTTCGATGAAATTGTATTATTGACTTATATTTCTTCATTATCTATCCTGATGATTTTTGCGAGTCACGGATTTATAATGATTTATTATCAATGGAAATACGGTAAAAATATTCCTAAGGAAAAAGAAGCCGAAATTTATAACAAAACCGTAACCATTCAGCTTCCGTTATACAATGAAATGTATGTCTCGGAAAGATTGATTGATGCGGTATGCGAAATCGATTTTCCAAAAGAACAGCTTGAAATTCAAGTACTTGACGACTCAACAGATGAAACGGTTGAAATTGTTGCAAAGGCGGTCGAAGATAAACAAAAACTTGGTTTCAATATTAAACACATTCATCGAACTGATAGAACAGGTTTTAAAGCCGGGGCGCTTAAAGAAGGACTAAAATCCGCTACCGGTGAATATGTTGCAATTTTTGATGCCGACTTTATTCCAAAAACAGATTTTCTCAAAAACACATTAAAGTTTTTTGCCGATGATAATGCCGGTATGGTTCAAACAAGATGGGAACACTTGAATGAAGATTATTCGTTGCTTACAAAAATTCAAGCACTTGCTTTAGACGGTCATTTTGTAATTGAACAAACTGTTCGAAATCGTTCCGGATTTTTTATTAACTTTAACGGTACAGGCGGTGTTTGGAAAAGAAGCTGTATTGAAGACGCCGGTAACTGGCATGCGGATACTTTAACTGAAGATTTAGACCTCAGCTATCGTGCACAACTCAAAGGATGGAAATTTATTTATCTCCGTGACTTTACAACTCCTGCTGAGTTACCTGCAGAAATGAATGCTCTTAAAGCACAGCAGTTTCGTTGGACAAAAGGTGCAATTGAAACCGCTAAAAAAATACTTCCCGAAGTTTGGAAATCAAAAATTCCGTTACGTGTGAAACTTCAATCTACTTTTCATTTAACAAATAATATTGTTTTCCCTTTCATTTTATTAGCCGGCATTTTAAATGTTCCGCTCATATTTATTAAGAACAGCGGTCCGTATGATACCTTTTTCAACTTCATGGCAATTTTTGTATTGGCATTCTTGAGTTCTTTCGTGTTTTATTTGTTCGGTCAGAAAAATGTTCATCACGATTGGCGAAAAAAGATTGCACTCTTTCCATTATTTATGGCGGGAAGTATGGGATTCGCAGTAAATAATACACGCGCAGTTGTTGAAGCTTTGCTTGACAGGAAAAGTGAATTCGTTCGTACACCGAAATTTAAAGTTCAGAAAAAGGAAGACACACTTGAAAAGAACAAGTACTTTATGAATATGAAAATCGAAAGCTCGGCTTATGTTGAAATGATTCTTGCTATCTATTGTTTTATCGGTGTAGCTGCATCAATTTATTTTATGGAGATAGCGGCGCTGCCTTTTCAATTAATGTTCTTTTTCGGCTTCGGGTCTGTTTCTTATTTCTCATTTAGAAATTCATTCACAAAAAAACAAAAGATGGCTGCATGACCCAAGCAATAGATAAAATAAAATTAATCTACGAGTTCAATAACAATTCGCCGTTATTTGCAAGGGTTGCAGAAGCCGAATTAAATGACGGCAATATTGATCAAGCAATAAAAATTTTAGAAAGAGGATTTAATAATTATCCCGAATATATAACCGCAAAATTAGTTTATGTTGAAGCTCTCGCAAAAAAAGCTCAATACAAAAAGATAATAGATATAATTGAAGAACTTCGTCCAAAATTAGATGACGATACGTTAATAAATTATTACTTAGAAAAAATTGAAGAAGAAAGAGCTAAGACCGAAATTGAAGAGGATTTTTTACTCAGCGAAAAAAAATCTCTAGAAGATAATCTAGAAAATTTAGCTGAGGTGATAAGTAAAGCAAAAATTCCCCCTATTGATGAAAATAAATCGAATCAAAATTATGAAGACTTCTCTTCAATGGGCAAACAATTCATTTCTGAAACTTTAGCAAATATTTATTTTTCGCAAGGGAACTATAAAGAAGCTTTAGAGATATATCAGAAACTTATTGAAACAAACCCAAATAAAGCTGAACATCTCAAAGAAAAAATTGAAGAGACAAAAAAGTTGATGAATAAATAATTCATCCCGGCATATCTTAATGAGTTCAATCTCACCAAAAAAAATTATCCCGAAGGAATTTTATTTCCAAGATTCTGTAAAGCTCGCTCCTAAATTGTTAGGAAAAATTATTGTAAGAAAATTAGGCAATGAATACCTAATCGGCAAAATTGTAGAAGTTGAAGCTTACCGCGGCAAAGATGATGAAGCCGCACACTCTTACAATGGAAAAACAAAACGTAATGAAGTTATGTTTCGCGAAGGAGGATTTCTTTATGTTTACTTTACTTACGGAATGCACTTCTGCGCAAATATTGTATGCGGTAAAGAAAATGAGGGTTCTGCAATTTTAATACGGGCTGTTGAACCATTAGTTGGTATTGATAAAATGATTAAGAATAGATTTGCTAAAACAAAAATATCTTCAACACAACGAAAGAATTTAACAAATGGACCGGCAAAGTTTTGCAATGCCTTTGCAATAGGCAGAAAAGATAACGGTTTGGATTTAATAGACAGCCCGGTATTTTTGACAGAAGGTGATTCTATTTCAAAGTATAATATTGTATCGACTACAAGGATTGGAATCAAAAAATCCGTTCATTTACCCTGGCGTTTTTATGTTAAAGATAATCCTTATGTTTCGAGGAAATGAATAATAGAAGAAAAATATTAATCATAAGAACCGATCGGATTGGCGACGTTGTATTAACTTTACCGATGGCAAAAATTATTAAAAAGAAATTTCCAAATTCTCAAATTACTTTTTTAGTTAGAGAATATACCGCGTCCTTTCCCCGGAATAGTTCTTATGTTGATCACACTATAATTCTTCCGACAAAGAATGGAAAGATAAATTTCTTCAAGCTTGTTTCGCTTATCCGAAAAGAAAAATTCGATGCTGCAATAATTGTTTACCCAAGACTCGTTATTTCTCTAGCTGTTGGGCTTTCCGGAATAAAACAAAGAATCGGTTCAGGTTTTAGATTATTTTCTTTTTTATTTACCGATAAAGTCTATGAGCACAGAAAACGAGGTGATAAACACGAATTAGAGTATAATTTAAGTTTGTTAGCGTCGCTCGGAATAAATGAAATAGAAAAAAATAGTGTATCGTTTGATATACAAGTAACCAAGATAAGTGAGCAAAAAATAGACACATTACTTAAAGAGCTTAAAGTTCCTGAAGATAAAAAACTTGTAATTGTGCACCCGGGAAGCGGCGGAAGTTCAATTGATCTACCGATTTCAAGCTTTATTAAGTTTACCGAACGCTTGGCACGTGAATTGGACTATTCTATTCTGATAACAGGTTCGGAAACTGAAAAAAAGACTTGCGAAAAATTTATGATAGAAAAAAACACATATAACTTAGCGGGCAAACTAAACCTAGAGGAATTGACCGCTTTAATAAACCGAAGCAATTTATTAATAGCAAATTCAACAGGACCAATTCATATAGCAGCCGCACTTGATAAACATGTTGTCGGCTTTTATCCTAAAATAAAAGAGTGTTCAGTTGAAAGATGGGGACCTTACACAAATAAAAAACTAATTTTCTCTCCAACAATTGATTGCAGCAACTGCACGAGAGAACAATGTGAAAGATTGAATTGTATGAGCAGTATAAATGTCGATGATGTGTTCAGTGGTATACAAAAATTATTAAATTGAGAAAAACATGAAAAATATAAAGAAACTTATAATCGTAACAATGTTGTTGCTTACTTCTATTTATGCTGAAGAATTCAGGACGATCGAAAACAATGCATTCCGTGAAGGCGAAAAACTAACGTTTGATGTTAAGTATGGATTTGTAACAGCAGGCATCGCAGAAATGGCAATTCAGAATACAAGAACATTAGCCGGAAGAGATGTTTATCACGTTACCTTCCGCGTCAATACTGTTCCCGCATTTGATCCATTCTTTATCGTAAGAGATCGGTACGAAACTTTTTTAGATGTTGAAGGACTATTCCCATGGCGTTTTGAACAGCATATCCGCGAAGGAAAATATACAAAAGATTTTTCTGCATTCTTTGATCAAAGAAGAGGATTTGCAAAAACCACGGGCGGTACTTTTGAAATACCTCCTAATGTGAACGATATTCTCTCCGCATTTTATATTACAAGAACTTTCGATTTTAGTGATATGAAACCGGGCGATAGATTTCATTTGGAAAATTTTTATAATGATAAAGTTTATCCGCTTGATGTAATATATCTCGGAAAAGAAAGAATCACCGTAGAAGCCGGAACATTCGACTGTATAATTGTAGAACCTCTTGTAGTTGAAGGCGATTTATTCAAAAATGAAGGGAATATAATTGTATGGCTTTCTGACGATGAATTGAAAATTCCGGTAAAAGTAAAAACAAAAGTCATTATCGGTTCCATTGATTCGGAACTTACTGCATATGAAGGACTTGCAGGGGAATTAACCTCAAAAGTAAAGTAACTCAAAGAAATCTTTTCGATAGAGAAATTTTAAGCTTTTTCTTATCTTAATTTCCATATGAATGACAACTTTAACAATCCTGATGAATCGCCTGAAAAGGAAGATTCGCAAGAGCAAAATATAATTCCCACAATGTCTCCGCTTGCCGCCGCTTTTACTGGTTTGGTAGTAGTATTCGTTTTATACCAAATCGGCGGAAGCATTTTAACCCTCTTAATTTTCGGATTAGATATTCAATCGGCAAATATCAACGCAATGCGTCTGATGACCATTGGCGGGCAGATCATGTTCATTCTTCTCCCCGCTTTAATTTTTGCCAAGTTGATTTACGAAGATGTCGGAACAATAATTCGTTTTAAACTCCCTTCATTCAAAGAAATTACTGTTTTTATTGTTGGAATGATTTTGATTACTCCCCTTTTACAGACTTATTTATATGTACAGAATTTTGTTATAAATCAATTAGCAGAAAAGTATGTCATAGTTGAGAGAATCAAATCCATCTTAGATAAATTAGATAAGCTTGTAACCGAAACATATTCTGAATTGCTCAGGAGTGAAACTATATTTGAAGCATCATTTATCGTGATTGTCGTTGCTGTTGTTCCTGCAATTTGTGAAGAAGTCTTCTTTAGAGGTTATGTTCAAAAAAGTTTTGAATTTAGAATTAGACCGGTTTGGGCTGCACTTGTTACCGCAATTTTCTTTGCACTTTATCACTTCAATCCTTATGGATTAATTGCATTGTTTGCACTCGGTTTTTTCTTTGGTTATTCTGCTTATAAAAGTAATTCGATTTTTATTCCGTTAATTCTCCATTTTCTAAATAATTTTATTGCTGTTATGACTTACTTTATTTTGGGTGAAGAAGAATTTATTCAAGCCGATGTTTCCGATCCAAGTCAAATCGGAACTAATTTGTTTCTTTTTGTATTCTTTTTATTGTTATTTATACTTTATATTTTACTTGTAAATCGAAATTACGATAAAATTCAACAAAGAAAGGAGCTGCCATGATATGTCCCAAATGTGAACTCGAATTTGTTGATGGTATTGTTGTTTGCACCGATTGTGGAGAAACGCTTATAAGTAAAGAAGATTTTGAAGGTAATCTTGTTCATCCATACGATTGGGTGATAGTTTATACAACAAGTGAAAATTACGAAGCCGAAATGTTCAAAGCCAATCTCCTTGGTGCCGAGATTGAATCTTTAATTCTCGGTCAGAAGGATAGAAATTATCCCGCTGTTGGAGACCTTGCTGTAATTAAATTACTTGTAAAAAAAGATGATGCGGAAAATGCAATCGAAATTATTAACGATATCAATTCAACAAAGGATAAAAATAACGAGGAATAATGTCGCAGAATAAAACCGGCACAAGAATAATTGTTTCAGTAATTGCAATTCCGTTTATTGCAGCGGCTTCATATTTCGGAGGTGTTTTATTTTTGTTGTTTGTTCTTGGAATTGCGCTGATTTCTTTTTATGAATTTGCCCGCTTAGTTAAAAATAAATCTGCTTCGCCTAATATAGTTATTGGTTTAGTATCGGTTGCCGTAATTGTTCTTAATTTTTATTTCAATTGGATTAATTTTCTTTCTCTTGTAATTATCATATCATCGCTGCTCCTCTTGTTTGAACTTTTTCGTAACAAATCTTCGGCTATACTTAACTTAGGCGTTACATATTTAGGAATCTTTTATATCGGATTGTTCGCGGCAACACTTGTTGGAATAAGAGAACTTTACAATTTTTCTTTTCTACTTTATGATCAAGGGGGTTACTTAATAATTGCAATTCTTGTAACAATATGGATCTGTGATTCAGCCGCTTTCTTTTTGGGAACAGCTTTCGGCAAGCACAAACTTTTTCCGCGTGTCAGCCCAAAGAAAAGCTGGGAAGGTGCTATTGCCGGATTGATATTCTCCTTAATTACAATGATTGCAGCTAAATTTCTCATATTAGAATTTTTGACATTTACAGATGCAATTGTAATTGGCGGTTTAGTTGGAACGATCGGTCAAATTGGTGATTTGATCGAAAGTTTAATTAAACGCGATGCAGATGTAAAAGATTCATCAGCATTAATTCCCGGTCACGGCGGTGTTTTTGATAGATTTGATTCACTTATTTATACTTCTCCTTTCATATATATTTATTTGACATTATAGTTGTAGAGCATTTTACTTTTCAGACTTCCTATCTTTTCAAGATAATTCCGTAAATTCGTATTAATAATTAAATGAGATTA
>CAYLVF010000060.1:0-1057 GCA_964387045.1 uncultured Melioribacter sp.
TTTTGTATCGTACTGATCAATTTCTAAATGGTAAGCAAGATCGCTTTCGGTAACAGTAGGACTTTTAAATTCAAAACCATGAATATCGCCGGAAGTTGTTATAACGGAAAGAGGTTTTCTTTCAGCAGATTGATGGTTAACTACCCAAATATTTCCTTTGGAATCTGTTTTAACATCAGATATTACTAAGAAACTTGGATCTGCCGGTACACCGGCAATATTAGAATTTTGTGCTGTATAATTTGTTATAACGTTATCTTTTAGAACGGTTAATCCTCGTCCCCAATTACAGAAATATTTAGTATTGTCACTTCCTGCAAAAACTTTATGATATGAATTAGTAATAATTTCAGGATTGTTCTCGCGACTTAATAGGTCCCATGATGAGCCATCAAAATGCATAACCCCGATACCGAAAACATCTTGTCCGGTTCCTACCCAAAGTTCACCGTTATTATCTGCTGCTAAACTTAAAAATGCATTGTTTGCCGGACCATCCGGAATTAACAATTCATAATTGCCGGAACTAATTTTCAGTACACCTGAATTTGTCGCAGCAAATAATATTCCTGATGAAGTAGCATAGATATCGTTAATTAAATAATTCTCACTATTTTCAAATACAACTTCTGAATCCCCTTGTGAAAATTTATATATTCTGTTTTTACCTGATTCAAAAGCAACAACAAATAGTTCTGTTGAAGAAGCAGCAATATTTCTTGTTTCAATTCCGTTTAATGCATAAGAGATCCAACTATTATTTTCAAATTTTAGGATGCCTGAACTTGTAGCAGCTAAAACATCACTGTTGAATCTTGCAAACTCGTAAGCATTGCTTGACGGGAAACCTGAATTAAAGAAATATGAATTCCAAGATTCCGGAGCAGATAAATTTGTTGAATTGGTTCGTTGAACTGCTACACCATTATTGGTAATCACAAAAAATCTATTAAACTTTCCGCTTGATAAAACAGGAATTGTTGCATCGAAATCGCCAAATTTTATAAATGTATCATAGAAAGAAAAATCTTTCGGATTAATTAACGAAAGACCAAAT
>CAYLVF010000060.1:1067-9655 GCA_964387045.1 uncultured Melioribacter sp.
AAATGCCGTTGAAACCAAAATTGTATCGCCAAAAACTTCTATTTTGTTAATATTTTTTTGAGAAAAATTAGAGTTAAGAATATCGTTTATTTTTCTTATTGCACCGCTCTGAAAATCATATATATTTATCATACCCGGTTGTGCCCCAAGTTGAGTACCAAACCAAATCTGATTTAAATTATCAGCAGCAACTGAAGTAAGAAGAGGATTTGAAAGACCGTCACTTGTTCCAAGTTGAAGAAAGCTTTCTGATGAGTTTTCAAACATAAAAGCACCGCCGGTAGTAGCGCACCAAATGTGATTATCGTCCAATGATGTTACTGCAACAATTTCCTTTTTGCTGGAAAAACTCTGCCATGTTCCTATTCCTTGACCAAGTGATAGATTTGTAAATAAGTGAAAAAATAAAAGCGATAATGCAATTGATTTAACCATATCTAACCCGCTAAAATGTGTAAAGATTGATTTACAAAAAAGAAAGTTAATAATATTTTGATACAAGGAAAGGTCAAATATAAATAATATTTAAGAAGGTTTATGCGCTGTTTTTTTGTATCATTTTTTGTATTGCATCTAAATTAGACTGACTTATGAAATATCTACCCAAATTATCGCTGTCATTTTTGTTCCCGCCGTGAAAATCCGAACCGCCGCATTCCAATAAACAATATTGATTTACTATACCCCTGTAAAATTTTATTTGATAATCACTATGCGCCGGATGAATAACTTCGATCCCGTCAATTCCTGCCTTAATAAGCGCTGTTAAAATATTCTCCTTTATATAACCGGGATGAGCAACGAAAGAAAGTCCGCCTGCATCGGAAATTATTTTTAATGCACTCTTTGGTGAAACATGAATTTTTCTTTCATATGCAGGACCATTATCACCAATATACTTTTCGAAAGCTTCATAAAAATTTGAGATAATGCCTAAATCCATCATTGCAAATGCAATATGGGGGCGACCGACTGCCGAACTTTGTGCAAATTTCATAACATCATCTATTGATATGTTGTGCCCCAATAGATTTAGTTTTTTAATTATTCTTTTTGCTCGATATAATCTCTCTTCTCTGAAGAAAGAAAGGTACTTGAGTAAATCTTCATTTTTATAATCTAGAAATAAGCCTAATATATGGACATCTTTTTCATCAATATCGGTACTCAATTCGACACCGGCAATAACGCGAATCCCTAAACTATTACCAATTTCTATCGCTTCATCTAAAGCATTCACACTATCGTGATCAGTAATAGCAATTGTTGTAATACCACGTTCCTTTGCTAAGCGAATTAATTCTTCGGGCGAATGAATTCCATCGGATTTGTTAGTATGTGTATGTAAATCAATTTTCATTATTCTGATTAAGCAAAAGTTTCTCTAAATTTTTCATAATCGAGAATTCGTAATTTTGATCCTTCCATCTCTACCCAACCTTTTCTTGCAAAAGAATGGAGAGTTCTTGAGATGGTTTCTCTTGATGTACCTGCCATGTTAGCCAAATCCTGCTGAAGAGGGAGTTTTTCAATTTCAACAATCCCTTGCTTAATTTTACCAATGTCATCGGCAAGCTGCAAAATTACTGTAGCAACTTTTCCTTCCGCATCTTTTAATGAAAGGGCTTTTATTTTCATATCGGCGTTTCGCAACCTGCGGGTAAGTTCGCTTAAAAGTGCAATTGTTATTTCCGGGTGTTTATTAAGAAGATCGAGAAATTCTTTCCGCTGAATAATAAAAAGTTCACTATCTTCTAAAGCCACAACTGTTGCCGAACGATTCAACCCATCCAGAATGGACATTTCTCCGAAAAAATCAGAATCTGTTAATATGCTTAAAATTACCTCACGCCCATCATTACTAGAACGGGAAACTTTTACTTTCCCTTTGATGATGACAAACAAAGCTGTACCAATCTCTTCTTCTACCAAAATTACACTATCTTTTGCGTAGGTTTTTTTGTTCCCGGTTAGAACTACCTGATCAATCACTTCTTCGGGTAGATCAGAAAAAATTGGAACCATTTGTAAACATTCTCCAAGGTTTTTCATTATAGACCTCTCTATAAAATAGTATATGCTTGCTATATAATGTAATTTACGAACTTTGGGAGACTTATGAAACTGATTTTACTTCTAATTCCGTATTGAGATATCTCTCTTTGAGCTAAAATTTCATGAGATTAGAAAATTGAATATCCTTCTCCATTTAGCTATATTTTGGGTTAATTATTGAAAATGTTTTAGAAATAAAATCTCAAGAACGGAGGAAATATATGTCAGTAAAAGTAGGA
Organism: uncultured Melioribacter sp.; assembly: GCA_964387045.1. GTDB lineage: Bacteria > Bacteroidota > Ignavibacteria > Ignavibacteriales > Melioribacteraceae > SURF-28. The sequence goes on from CAYLVF010000060.1 coordinate 3,362, forward strand.
ATTAACGGATTCGGAAGAATTGGCAGACTTGTTTTTCGCAGAGGTTTGGAACTTGGTAATATTGAGTTTGTCGGCATTAACGATCTTACCGATGCAAAAACATTAGCTCATTTAGCAAAATATGATTCGGTTCACGGAAAATTTAAAGGTGAAATTTATGCTGATGGTGATTCGGTTGTTGTAAACGGAAAGAAAATAAAAATTACTGCTGAAAAAGATCCCGCAAACTTAAAATGGGGTGAATTAGGTGCTGAAATTGTTGTTGAAGCAACCGGTGTTTTTAGATCGCAAGAAGCATGTGAAAAGCATATTACCGGCGGTGCTAAAAAAGTTATCCTCACCGTTCCGCCAAAAGGCGATGTTGATGCAATGGTAGTGCTTGGCGTTAATGATGAAGTAATTAAAGGTGATGAAAAAGTTATTTCTAATGCATCATGTACAACAAACTGTTTAGCTCCAATGGTAAAAGTTCTCAACCAGAAATTTGGTGTAGAACAAGGGTTTATGACAACCGTTCACTCTTATACAAATGATCAAAGAATTTTGGATTTACCTCATAGTGATTTACGAAGAGCTAGATCTGCTGCAGTTTCAATAATTCCTACTACAACCGGTGCTGCAAAAGCAGTAGGAAAAGTAATACCCGAATTGAAAGGAAAATTAGACGGATTCTCACTAAGAGTTCCAACTCCTAATGGCTCGATAACCGACCTGGTTGCAATTCTCAAAAAAGAAGTAACTGTAGAAGAAATTAACACGGCAATGAAAGAAGCAGCCGAAGGTTCTATGAAGGGAATTATGGAATATACCGACGAACCGATAGTCTCTGCTGATATTATTGGTAACTCACACTCAACTATTTTTGATTCACTTTCCACTATGGCTAACGGTAAATTAGTTAAAGTTGTTGGATGGTATGATAATGAATGGGGTTATTCTTGTAGAGTGGTTGATCTCGTTTATAAATTAGCAAAGTAATGCGGATGACTATATAATTATTTATCTAAAGACGCAGTCGATGAATTTCACTGCGTCTTTTTAATATTATTTGTACTCAGATGGAGGATTTATGAATAAACTGTCTATCGATAACGTAGAATTAAAAGGGAAAAGAGTTTTAGTTCGTGTTGATTTTAATGTTCCGCTAGATGAAAACTTACAAATTACAGATGATCGCAGGATAACTTCGGCTATTCCTACAATTAATAAAATTATTAATGAGGGAGGTAAAGCTATTCTTATGAGCCATCTCGGTAGACCGAAAGGGCAGCCGAAACCTGAATTCAGTTTAAAACCGGTCGCCGTTAGATTAGGAGAATTGGTAGATACAAATGTAAAATTTGCCGATGATTGTATCGGTGAACATGTCAAAATTATTATTGAAAAAATGAACAATGGAGAAATATTACTTCTTGAAAATTTAAGATTCCATGCTGAAGAAGAAAAAAATAATCCTGATTTTGCAAAGAAATTAGCTGAACTTGGGGATGTTTATATTAATGATGCTTTCGGAAGTGCACACCGTGCCCATGCTTCAACCGAAGGAGTTACAAAGTTCATTAAAACCTGTGCAGCCGGTTACTTAATGCAAAAAGAATTAGATTATCTAGGCAAAGCAGTTGCCGAACCAAAGCGTCCTTTTACAGCAATATTGGGGGGTGCAAAAATTTCAGGTAAGATTGATGTTATCAAAAATCTTCTGCCAAAAGTTGATAATCTTATCATCGGCGGGGGAATGGCTTACACATTCTTCAAAGCAAAAGGATTTGAAATCGGGACATCGTTATTAGAAGAGGATAAAATTGATTTAGCAACGGAGATAATTGCCATAGCCGAAAAATCAAACGCAAAATTTTTATTGCCGGTTGATATTGTTGTTGCAGAAGAGTTCAAAGATGAATCTCCCCAGGAAGTTGTTGATATTGATAAAATACCGGCTGGTAAAATGGGGTTGGATGTTGGTCCTAAGAGTATTGAACTATTCAACAATATAATTAAAAACAGTAAGACCGTTATCTGGAACGGACCATTAGGTGTTTTTGAATTTCCAAATTTTGCTAATGGGACAAATGCAATTGCAAAAGCATTAGCAGAAGCGACTTCAAACGGCTCTATAACTGTGATCGGCGGAGGTGATTCAGCTTCAGCAATTAAAAAAGCTGGATTGGAAGATAAAGTTACTCATGTTTCAACAGGCGGCGGGGCTTCACTCGAATTTCTAGAAGGGAAGGTTTTACCTGGTGTTGCCGCTTTAACCGATGCTTAATTATTTTTGTTAAGTACTTTTTATTAGAAGAAGTAGTCTAAAGTTTTGGATTACTTCTTTTTATTTTTATCCAATTCACTTATTTTAATTTTACTATTCACAAAAAGGTTTTAATTAATGGCTTATAACGATAGAGATTATTACAGACCATCGGGATTTGGAGGATTTTCATTCTTCCCGCCGATTATTAAGAACTTGTTGATTATCAACATTGCAGTTTTCTTTATACAGATGATCCTTAATAATATTAGCTTTGGCGGTTATCCCGGTTGGTATATTATAAATAAATATTTGGCTTTAAATCCGTTAACCGGATTAGATGCAGCCGGTCAACCATACAATTTTCAAATTTGGCAATTGTTTACATATCAATTTCTGCACGGCGGATTCATGCATCTCTTCTTCAATATGTTCGCTTTGTGGATTTTTGGGATAGAGTTAGAAAATTTATTCGGTTCGCAGAAATTTTTATTTTACTACCTGATGTGCGGAGTCGGCGCAGGGTTGCTTCATATTTTAGCTTCCCCAATTTTTGATGCTGTTAGTGCACCGACTATCGGTGCTTCCGGCGCGGTTTACGGAGTTTTAATCGCTTTTGCAATGCTGTTTCCAGATAGATATGTATTCCTTCTATTCCCGCCAATGCCGATTAAGGCAAAATATTTAATTGCGTTTTATATTGTTATCGAATTTATGTCGGTTGGAAGTGATAATTATGTCGCTCATTTAGCTCACCTTGGCGGTGCATTTTTCGGATTTGTTTTTGTTTTACTTGATAAGCGGCATAATTTTAATATTGAGAAAATTTTTAGATCTATTAAAGAGATGTTTACTTCTCCCGGCAGTGATACAAAAGACAAGTTTAGAAAACCGCCTCGATCTTATAAAGAAAAGACAATTGAAGATGCGGAATTTTATGAAATTAATAAAGGCACTAAGAAAGAAGAAGTTTCGCAAGAAGTTCTAGATGAAATATTGGATAAGATCAGTAAAAGCGGTTATCAGAATTTAACCGAAAAAGAAAAGAGAATTTTATTTGAAGCAAGTAAAAAAGATTGATATTATTTTTTTAGTCCTATTTTTTGTCCCGTTGATTTTGGGGGGATGTAAAAAAGCTCCGCAGATCGACCGGTCTACACATGCAAAAATTTATGTAGAAATTACAATAGCACAAAGTAAATATGCAAACCTACCTGATTCACTTCGGATAGCTAAAGATAAAATATATTCAAAGTATAATGTTACGGAGGATGTATATCATTCTGTAATAAAAAGTATTGAGCCAAAAGCAGAATATTGGGATGGATTTTATAAAGACGTAAGAGCTTACTTAGATTCACTAAAAAGAAGTGGAACTTTTTAGTGATTCTTTTGCGAGTATTATTCTAATTTCGCCATAACTAATTTGACTACCTAAAGTGTGTTTCAATTCTTTTAAGTTGGTTATCCCGCTATGAATGGTATCTTTTATTTTCATAGTTTTCTTATAATCCACAAGAGAATCAATAATTAAATCGGGAAAGAGAATAATTAATGATTCGATCTGCATCGATACAACCGCTTCGGGAAGTTTTGTTAATTTCGAAATATCCTTTAATGAATAACGCTTCTTAACAAGTTCAAATATATGCTTGATGTTGTCCGGAACTTTTTTAGTCTCTAATATTTTATTTTCATCAAATTCTTTGACGTTTTCTTTTACTGCCGATAAAATTTCCTCACCGAATTTGTGATACATTCTTTGTGTAAATCCTTTTACCGATAACAATTCCGAGACTGTTGCCGGTCTGTTTTCGGCTATTGATTTAAGCACGTCATCGGGACAAATTAATTTCGGTGCTTGTCCGAATTTTTGAGAAACTTCTGTTCGAATTTGTCTTAATGAATTAAACAACTTCAAGTGAGGTTCATATTCAGAAGAGTGTTCTGTTTTACTATCGAGGTCTAATTTAAATTCTAATTCGAATAGCTCAAACTCATTTTCATTGTTATTAATAATTTTACCGCTTTGTTGAAGCTCTTTCAAACATTGCTTTATTTGCTTTGATGAAAAATGCGAACAACTTGCAAAAGGAGTATAAAAAATACTCTCCGCTTCTTCCGAATCTCCCGTTAAAATTTCTACAATCTTATTTGTTGAGAGAGAACTTTCAGCTTCGCTAAGAAGCTCTAAAATCTTGCTCTCGATAAATTCATTTATGGAATGATCTTCTTCACTACCGGTACATATATCACATTTACCGCATGAATAACTACTAGCTTCTTCGCCAAAATATTTTAGCATAAATCTGAATCTGCATTCTTTTGAAAATGCATAATTTATCATTTCTTCGAGTCTATTTTCCGCATGCGATTTCTGCCGAAGCAAGTCTATCATCTTAATTCTCAGATTTTCTTTTTTTACTCGCGGTGTAATGATGTGAACACCGGCTGAAGCGGTAGGTTTATCAAATTCAATCAAACCTCTGCTGCTTAAGTATTCCAATTCATTAATTACTGAGTTGTGATTAATTCCTAATGTTCCTGCAATTTTCTCGATATCAATTTTTAATTTTAGTTCAAATGCAGTACTGCCGAATTCACGAAGTAAAATCAATAGAATATCGACAACGATTTCGTTGCCCAAATTACTTGAATATTTTTTTAATTGATTCGGCGAGACTAAAAATTGAATAAAATAACCGCTGTTATAACCGCTTTCATGTTTTATGTAACCGGATTCTTCCAAAATTCTCAGTGACGAATTCAACAATGATGAATTTATATCTCTTGTTTTTAAGTGAATTATAAGTTCGTTTTCTAAACTAATTGGTTTGTCAGAAGTGCTCCCGAATGCAACTTTCCCGTAATCACAAATTGATTGATATACAATTTCAATTTGTTCGCGGCTCGGGTAGGATGAATTAATTAAAAATTTGTGAATATTTTTATCTTTTTCATCATACAGCAAATAAACTTTAGAGAGTTTGCCGTCTCTTCCGGCACGTCCTATTTCTTGATAATAATTTTCAATACTTGAAGGTAAATTATAATGTACAATTAGACGAATATCTTTTTTATCAATTCCCATTCCGAATGCATTTGTTGCTGCAATTACCGGTATTCTATCATTTGAAAAATCATCTTGAATTATTCTTCTCATTTCATTTGAAAGCCCGGCGTGATAAAATTGAGCATTGATTCCGTGTTGTCTTAAATATTCGGAAGCACTTTCCGCGTTTCGTCTTGTTGAAGCATAAATGATTGCCGGTAATTGGTTTGACTTAACAATTTTTAGAAGTGATTCATTTTTTTGTTTTCCCTTGATAACACTCAATTCAAGATTATCGCGTTCAAATCCTTTCACAAATACTATAGGATCGGTTAAATTAAGTTGTTCGGTAATATCATTACGAACTTCCGGTGTTGCAGTTGCAGTAAAGGCGGCAATGTTTTCGCATTCAATAAAATTTTTGAAATCTTTTATTCGTCTATAACTTGGTCTAAAATTATGTCCCCACTCGCTAATACAATGCGCTTCATCAATAAAAAGAAATTTAGGATTAAGTTTCTTTAGTCTCTCGGTAAAAAGACGGTTCTCAAGTTTTTCAGGTGAAAGGTAAAGCAACTTAATTTTATTATTTGCCAAATCATTTAAAACTTTTTCAACCTCTGAGTAGTCTAATGAACTGTTAATAAATGCCGCTGTTCTTTCGATTGTGTTTAATGAATCAACTTGATCTTTCATCAAAGCGATTAACGGAGAGATTACAATAGAAAAATTTTCGGAAGCAAGTGCAGGAATTTGATAACATATTGATTTGCCTGCTCCGGTCGGCAGTATACCTAAAACATTTTTACCCGAGATTATCGCATTAATAATTTCTTCTTGACCGGATCGAAATTCTTTGTATCCGAAATATTTTTCGAGTGTTTGATGAATTGTCATTATCAACAAATTTGGTTATGGCTATAAGAAAGTATATAATTAATTAACTTAAAATAACAATTACGGCGCTAATGATTACTGTAGAAGTTTCAAATCTTAC
>CAYLVF010000061.1:0-9647 GCA_964387045.1 uncultured Melioribacter sp.
AATACATTAACTCCCGGCGGAGTTGAAAATAATCAAGATGAATTTTTTATTGAACAGTATTCTAAAAGAACAATGTTAAATAGAATGGCAAAAACAACCGACTACAAAGGCGCACTGATTTTTCTCGCTAGTGATGCCTCAAGTTATATGACGGGCGCGAACCTTGTTGTTGATGGTGGGTGGACGGCTTGGTAGAGATTATTCAATTGTTATTTACTTATTAATTTATCTATTTCATAAATTATGAATTAATTACAGGTTATTAAAGTGATCCAAATTTGTTATATAGACACTTCTGTTTTGGGTGGTGTATTTGATGAAGAATTTAGAACATATTCATCCATGTTAATTGAGGAATTTATTTTAGGGAATAAAATTGTTGCGGTATCTGAAGTTACCTTGCAAGAATTGGAACGGGCACCGAAAAAAGTTCAAAATATTTATAAAGAAATTTCTACAAAAAAAATAAAAATATTTAGATTGGACCATGCATCTAAAACTCTAGCAAATAAATACATTAGTGAACAAGCAATCAGTCCGAATTTTTTATTGGATGCGCAACATATAGCAATAGCTTCGGTAAACAAAGTTGATGTTTTAGTAAGCTGGAACTTTAAGCATATTGTTAACTTAAGGCGAATTAAATTGTATAATTCAATCAATTTAAAGAACGGATATCCTTTATTGGAAATCCGTTCACCAAGAGAGGTTGTTGAAAATGAGCAAAGCTAAAGTCAAGAAATTTGACGCTGTCAAAATGATGAGAGAGATTCGCGAAGAGTTATCCCATGAGTATGAAAAGAATCCGCAAAAACAAAAAGAAGATTTAGAAAGCATCAGAAAAAAGTATGGTGTGAAATCTAAATACTCACGTAAAGTGAAATAATTCAACTCTTTTTCATCTAGAAGGAGTCGGATAACAATTAAGGATGCTATGAAAATTAACACACTAGAAAAAGCACGCAAAATTAAATTAGTCTTAACCGATTGCGATGGTGTTTTAACAGATACCGGAACTTACTATACCGCAAACGGTGAAGAGATGAAGCGTTTTTCAATCCGTGATGGAATGGGAACAGAACGATTGAGAAAATTCTGCAATATAGAAACGGGAATTGTAACCGGAGAAAATAGCGGTATTGTAACAAGTCGTGCTGCAAAATTAAATATTACCGAAGTTCATCTCGGTATTAAAGATAAAGTCTCTTGTGTAAAAGAAATTTGCGAACGACTGAATTTTCAACTAGACGAAATTGCATTCATCGGTGATGATACAAACGATATAGAAATTATGAAGCTTGTCGGTTTAACCGCATGTCCATCCGATGCGACAAGATTCGCAAAAGAACTTGCGGATATAATTGTTGAAAGCAAAGGTGGGCATGGTGCATTTCGTGATTTTGCTGAAATGATTATAGAAGCCAACTTGAATAAAAATGAGGAAAAAATTTAATGGTAAAAGTAAAAGTCGGTGACCGTTACATTGGTGAGGGCGAACCGGTTTACATTATTGGTGAAATAGGAATTAATCATAACGGATCACTTGAGATTGCAAAAAAATTAATTGACGGTGCGGCCGCCGCCGGATGTGATGCGGTTAAATTTCAAAAAAGAACTCCCGAATTATGTGTCCCTTCGGATCAATGGTATATTGAACGCGATACTCCATGGGGAAGAATGACGTACATCGAATATCGTCATAAAATTGAGTTCAATGAAAAAGAATACGAGATCATTGATAAATATTGTAAAGAGAAAAATATTCATTGGTTCGCTTCACCTTGGGATGAAGAAGCGGTAAACTTTTTAGAAAAGTTTAATCCGGTTTGTTATAAATTAGCTTCCGCTTCATTAACGGATAATAATTTACTTCAAAAAGTTAAGTCAACCGGAAGATCAATAATGTTATCAACCGGTATGTCAACTTTAGAAGAAATTGATAAAGCAATTGCAATTCTTAATAAGAATAATCTGATGCTTGCACAATCAACATCTTCTTATCCGTGTGATCTTGAAGAACTAAATCTAAAAGTAATTACTTCATATAAAAATAGATATCCCGATATACCGATTGGTTATTCTGGACATGAAACAGGACTAGCTCCTACACTTGCTGCAGTCGCCCTGGGCGCTACATTTGTTGAACGGCATATCACTTTAGATCGTGCGATGTGGGGAACAGATCAAGCTGCATCGGTTGAAATGGTTGGTATGTCGAGATTAGTAAAAGATATCCGAGATATTGAAAAAGCTCTCGGTGATGGAATTAAGAAAGTTTATAACAGTGAGAAACCGTCATTAGTAAAATTACGAAGAGTTAAATAAACCTTGTTTTTTTCACCTGTCATTCTGAATCCCGATTTATCGAGCGAAGAATCTCCAAGTAGATTAGGAAAAGATTCTCGAATAGCGATGACTTTAGTATTCGTCGTCTGAAAATCGACTCCTCTGAATGACCATGTAAAATTAATTTTAGAAATGTTGGATTCAATCCTGAACTTCATAGTAAATTATTACAACTCGCTTTCATACCCTGAGTTAATTTCTTTTGGCTTAATTATCGGCGGCGCGTTGGTTATAGTAATTCTTGAAAGAATTTTTCCTTACACAAAAGGACAAAAGTTTTTCCGCGAAGGTTTCTTTAATGATCTTGCTTTATATACAATCGCACAGAGTTATCTGCTCGGTATTATTATTTTCGGTGGAATAATTTATTACATAGATAACACAACCGGCTTATCAAGACTCGGTTTATTTACAAATGTCCCGATTTGGATTCAGCTAATTTTCTTTTTAATCACACACGATATTTATATCTACTGGATGCACCGTTGGCAGCACAAGAATAAATGGTTATGGCGAATTCATGAAGCGCATCATTCACCAAAGAAAGTCGATTGGCTAAGCGGTTCACGTTCACATGCTTTCGAAATTCTAATCAATCAAACAATTGAGTTCGCACCGATTGTTTTACTTGGTTCCCCGTCCGAAGTAATTGCTTATAAAGGAGTAATCAGTGCAATATGGGGGATGTATATTCACTCAAACATCAATGTAAGTACCGGGAAATTGCAGTATATAATAAACGGTCCGGAAATGCATCGCTGGCATCATGCTGTCGGTAAAGGTAGAAACAGAAACTTTGCAACAAAGCTTGCAATTTGGGATTGGATTTGGGGATCCGCATATCTCCCCCATCCCGAAAAACCGAAAGAGTACGGATTAAAAACGTACTTCCCCAACAATTATATAATGCAGTTCATCTTTGCTTTTATGGATTCGAAATCACGGAAGAAAAAATAAAATAAATGGGAACACAGATTATTATGATCTTTTATGATTGCCACTGATTTAAATCATAATTAATCATAACCATCATAAGAATCCGCGTTCCTATTAGGTTTAATAAATATTAACCGGTTTATCACCGGGATGCCTAACCGAATAAGTAAACTTTTTAGAAACTGATTCAGCCGGATTGAGTTTAAGATTCCAAGTTAAAATTCCATCGGTCTTATTAATTTTTGCATCCGCTGTTTCAATTAATTTTACTTCTATGTCTTCATTCTTCGAAATCGGGAATTGATCTTCGAGTGTCAATTTAATTTCTTTACTCTTAGAATTTCTTACTGTGATTTCATAGCCGAAGAATCTCTCAACATCGCTTCCAAAGAATTTATCTTCTGTAAAATCTTGCAGCATTTCTCTTTTGATGACAATGCTTTCATCTCGTCCGAGAGAAAATGTCATTTCTTCTTCAGTTATATTGGGATTGATAAATGAGTTGCCGACAAAAGAATTTTCAAAATAAATATTAGCAGGTCCCGGCAGCAGATTATACTTACCCCAATCCTTAACACTCGCAACAAGGAATGCATTCGAAACAAGTTTTGGAGCGGCATAGTATTCGTACTCAGCTTGTAGATCATAACTTTGAAGAGCGACAATATGAGGTTTACCATCAGCAGCTATAGAATATTTTATTTGTGGAGTGTATTCTACAGCAAGTTGAGTTTCACTTACCATCATATAATCAGCCATTGATTCTGCTTCTGCGGCTGCGTCCATTGTCGGAGCCGCTGCTGATTTCATCAATTGCATTTCATTAATTCCGCCGCCTCTGTATTTCATCTCTTGAACAAAATCAATGAACCATCTTCTTAATTCCGGTTTGTTATTATTTTGTCTTGCAGAACGGGTTGAAAGAACAATGTTCATAAAGTTCCAATCTATTCCTGTGTTCTGCCAAACATTTGCGCGCAGATCAAGCTTGATTGATGACTCTATTCCCGAACTTCTTATATCATAGGAAGGATTCCAACCGGCATCATAAGTTAAGTAGCTTGCTTTAAAATTCCCTTTTGTTTTCTTACTTGCAGAAACAGTAACAACAATTTCGGTAGCAGATGAATTTGCTTTACTGTTTATCTCATTAATCTGGTTTTGAATTTTTGTTATTCTTTCGTTTACATTTTCTTTCTTCAAATCAATTGAAGTCATATCATTCAAAAGCTGTGTCGATTTTTTGTTGAAATACTCCGACATTCTTTGAAGTTCTGCAACAGTTATTGTTTTCGTATCACTACCCAAATTTTTATTCGCAAGAAGTAAATCAAGTTCATATTGAAGAACTTGTCTATTGTTATTCAACTTGCTTAAATCACCTTTTAATAATTTTAATGAATCTTCTAAAACAATCAACTGAGGAATTTTTTCTTTTGCTTTAAGAAAATTCTGTCGCTGGTTTACCGAAAGAATTACAAAATCGCCTGTTCCCCCGACTTGCAGACTGTTACCTATAACATTGTTGGCAACATTTTCTAAAATTATTTCATGGATACCTTGTGGAACGTCAATTTGAGCTGTGTGAGTTAATTCAGCACCGCCGAGAAAAACAGTTACTGAATGTAATTTTGCATCGGCGGGAATTTCTTTTGCGGATAAATTTATTACCGCAAATAATGAGAAAACAAGGACTAATATTCTCTTTATCATCACGACCTCAATAAGTTTTAAGCTTCGTTTTATACACTAATTTATTTTTACGGTTCCTCATAAAATAATCCGCAAACTTTCGAGTGTGTTGTGTAAATAAAAAACTGTCATTCCGAACGAACCGTATTTTGGTGAGTGAGGAATCTCATTATTATAATAGTGAGATTCTTCATCCGTTAGCCAGCGGATTCTGAATGACTATTATACAACACACTCTAAAACCAACGGCAATTCTTTATTAGATAGTTTATGACTCAACTTCATTAGTCTGTAAAAGGCATTATTTCAATCAATAAAAGAAGTTTATTGTAAACAAATTAATCTGATTCACCTTTTAATTCATACATGCAATCCGTATTTTTCAATTCTCAATATTGGGAAGACAGTTAAACAAACAGACTGTTTGGGGCGATATTCCCAATTTTTTATTTATATGAAGTACGGCATGAAAAAACTAATTATTGAATTAATAAAAAAATACTTTACTCAAATTACACAAAGCTGGGTTGAAAAACTTGAGCAAGAGTTCGATAAGAAATTATCGAAATCACAAGTAACGACCTTTGTTGAGAGCACTTTAAACACACTTATAGATGTGATTGAAACTGCCGACTATACACGAGCCGATCAATATTTAATTGATTCATATCAACTGTTTTCTAAAACCAAACTTAATTTACTTCAGATAAGTCAATTGTTTACAATCGGGCGTTATGCAATAATTAATTATTTGGAAAAAGATGATAATCATGATATTGACCCGTTAATATTACTCGGGTTTTTAGATGAAGTAATTGAACAAATTTATGCTCGTTATGGTATGCTTCACCAAAATGCTGAAATGCAAGAGTTAACCTCTGACCGCGATAGACTGGCCAATAAACTTGATGTAAGCCAACAATATTTACATAATATACTGCTCTCGTCAGATTCTGCTATAATGGTAATTGATAACAACGAGAAATTTATCTCGTGGAATAAAGGAGCAGAGTCAATTTTTGGATTTACCGAAAATGAAGTTCTAGGTAAATCTTCCTCTTTACTTTTCCCTAAAGGAGAAAAATATGTATCTGAGTTGCAATATATTCAAGATGAAATGAGAACCAACGGATTTGTAACAATTGGCGAAACAGAGCGACTGACTAAAGAAGGTAAAATCGTTACTGTTCAATTAACGGTTACAAAACTTCCCGGAAGTAACGGTGAATCTGCCGGAAGAACAGTAATCATTCGAGATTTTACCGAAGTGAAAAAATTACAGCAGCAAGTTGATCAATCGGAAAAACTTGCTGTTATAGGTCAATTGGCAGCAGGTATTGCCCATGAAGTTGGTAATCCGCTTACCTCAATTTCGTCGATTGTACAAATCTTGCAGCGTAAATCACCAAATGAATTTTTCAGCGAACAGTTATCAACAATAAAAGAAAATATTGACCGCATCTCAAGAATTGTAAGAGAGTTAGTTGATTTCTCGCGTCCGCCGGGTCACGAAAGAACATTAATACAAATAACGGATATAATTAAAACAGCAATCGGAATAGTTAAATACGATAAGCGTGTAAAAAAGGTTGACTTCAAAACCGACCTTGATACGGATTCACCACTTGTTATGCTTGTCCCCGATCAGCTTCTACAAGTTTTTGTGAATATTCTTATTAATGCTCTTGATGCGATTGAAGGAAACGGAATTGTTACAATTAAATCAACTCATGACGATAAATATTTGTATGTTACAATTGAGGACAACGGCTGCGGAATGGATGAAATTACTCAAAACAAAATTTTTGATCCTTTCTTCACAACAAAAAGAGTTGGTAAAGGAACCGGTTTAGGGCTTTCCGTTAGTTACGGTATAATTAAAAAATTTCACGGTGATATTTCCGTCGAAAGCGAATTAAATAAAGGGACTGAGTTTACAATCAAAATTCCTATTGAAGAGAATTAAGTAAGGAGTAGAAAAATGTTTGCAAAGATATTAGTAGTTGATGATGAAAAAGCGATACGTGATTCTTTAAATATGATTTTATCGGATGAAGGTTATTCTGTAATTTCTGCTGCCGACGGCGAGGAGGCGCTAAACTTCCTTAATAAAGATGATTTTGATATAGTTATTACCGATATCAAAATGCCTAACATAGATGGAATGGAACTGCTTTCCAAAGGAACAAAGAACTCACCTAGTACATTTTTTATAATTATGACAGCTTATGCATCCGTTAATACCGCAGTGGAAGCATTACGATACGGAGCTTATGATTACATAATTAAACCCGTCGAGTTCGATGATCTTATTATGAGAGTAAAACGATTACTCGATTACAAAAAAGTTTCTATGGAAAATAAATTACTCAGACAGCGTGTTGTTGAGGTCGGAGATTTTAACAATATCATCGGTAAAAGCGAACCTATGAAAAAAGTATTCGACCTTATTAAACAAGTTGCACCAACAAATTCAAACGTCTTGGTCTCCGGAAAAAGCGGAACCGGTAAAGAACTTGTGGCAAAGGCAATTCATTTCAACAGTTTAAGAAAAGATCAGATATTTTTACCTATAAATTGCGGTGCTATTTCCGAGAATTTAATAGAATCCGAATTATTCGGACATAGGAAGGGGTCATTTACCGGAGCCACCGAAGAAAAGCAAGGATTATTCAAAGTTGCTGATGGCGGTACATTATTGCTAGATGAAATCGGGGACTTACCATTAAACTTACAAGTTAAACTCCTACGTGCAATTGAGGACAAACAATTTTTACCTGTCGGCGGAACAAAACATATTCAAACGAACGTTAGAATTATTGCGGCGACAAATCAAAACCTCTATGAGAAAACCAAAAAAGGTGAATTCCGCGAAGATTTATTTTACAGATTAAATGTTGTTGAAATAAAGCTCCCCTCTTTAAATGAAAGAAAAGATGACATTCCCTTACTTGTAAACCACTTCATTGAAAAGTACTGTAATGAAATGGGTAAAAAAGTATTAGGGGTAGATAACGAAACAATGAAAGTCTTGATGGGACATGATTGGCAGGGCGGCGTTCGTGAGTTGGAAAATGTAATTGAGCGCGCTGTTATTTTTGCAACCGGTGATATGATTACGGTAGAAAATTTAGCTGAGCACATCCGTGGTGAATCGCAGCCTCACGGCTACCCCGATTCACTTAAAGAAGCTATTGCCGGATTCGAACGCGAACATATTCTAAGAATTATCAAAAAATTTGATTATAACAAAGAAGAAGCTGCAAAATCCTTATGTATCGGTCTTTCTTCGCTATACAGAAAGATGGAAGAACTTAAAATTCCAACCAAATCCCCACGGTAAACGTGGAGATTAATAGACAACTCATCCCTTAAAATACACATCTCGATTATTGAATTTTTATGTTTCTTCTTAATTTTGATTTTCTTACCTTAATAACATAATTAAAGATTTCATTAAGGCAATCTTTATTATTGACAATGGTTGCTCTAACGAAACCTTACCTATGAACTGATTCAAAATAACAATGTAGTTGCAACGATGAATCTTTATTAAAATGTACTATTCCAACTTGGTTTATAAATTTACTTTACATTAATAACTACATATAGGAGTTAGATATGAAAAGTTTACGATTCCTCATACTATTCTTTACTTTGTTATTTACTTGTTACCCGCAGCTTGAAGAGCTTCAGAAAATTTCAATTGAAAGCAAAAACTTTACAGACTTTCAAAAATCATATGTATTCGAAAGCAATGGAACTTTCTATTATTTTTACCGATTAATGGGTTCACAGAATATCATCATAGAAAGTAGTTCGGATTACGGTAAAACTTGGAGCGAATATCATGAAATTACAGCACTTCCGCTTAGAATAATAAGTGAAAGAAGTTTTGATATTATTCAAAAAGATAATAATAATTTTTTAATTGCCTATTTACAGTTCCCGGGTAAACTTGCGATTTTCAATTATAATATTGCGTCAACTTCACTTGAACAAGTAGGGACAGCATTTACATTAAGTTCAGGTGTTCAAGAAATTGAATTCACATTTATAGACGAATCAACCTATTTGGCTTCTTTGAAGGATACCGGGGATAATGTTTTTTATACAAGATCCGATGACGGAGCATTAACCTGGTCCACAAATCATAGTTTCGCTGGAGTACTAACCGGCAACAGACCGATAATTACATCTTATCATAACGGCAATCTTTACGCTGCTATTGCAGAAGAAAACAAAATCTCACTTATTGTTAGTCCCGATAAAGGTGTTACTTGGAGTGCTCCGTTTGATGTTTTCTTGAATGATAAGCCAATCTCTAATACATCAATTCATTCCGACGGAGAAAAATTATTCGTTGTTTTTGAAGAACACATATTTGTCAATCAATTAGATAATTATCAAACCGATGTATGCTACATAAGTAGTAATAATAATGGAGTTGACTGGTCGGGAAAAATTAAATTCACAAAATACATTCGTAACGATCTGATTTCATCAATCAAACTTTCCGGTGATCGGATAATTGCATTAGTTCTTTCAAACAGGGTGAACCAAGAGAGACAAGATACTTATTTAGGAATTCTAGCCGAAACAATTGATCCCGCCCCACCGGCAATTAATTGGATGGATTTTCCTAACCCGATTGATTTTGATCAAGATTTTCA
>CAYLVF010000062.1:0-7624 GCA_964387045.1 uncultured Melioribacter sp.
GATCTCTTTGAACATCGGGCATAAAAGCAGTTAAATGAAATTCATCATTAGTTTCAAATATATTTACCATTGGAGCAATCCATGATTCTCTTTCCAATGCTTCATCCCAAGATGAATTGTTTTCTACTTTTACTAATTCTTTTGTATCAGTCATTTTTTCCTCCGATTTATTTTAATTCAATTGTTTTTTCAGACAAACTTTGTACGTCAACCTTTTCGAGAGTAACGGTAAGTAATCCGTTTTTAAATTTAGCATTTACTTTATCCGGGTTAACATCTACCGGCAATGTGAAACTTCGTTTGAAGTTGCCGAAAGATCTCTCGCATCTGAAACTTTTTTGAATATCTTCTCTTGGTTCAACTTTCTTCTCACCTTGAATCGTTAGAATATTATCTTCGAGAATAAGTTTTAGATCTTCCTTCTTTACCCCGGGTATTTCTACTTCAACGTTCAGAGAATTTTCAGTTTCATAAACATCCACTTTTGGAAGAACGGAAGTAGTATCAAAAGCAGATGAAACATTATTAAAGTAACTTTCTAAATGATCGGTTAAGCGATCAAATTCTCTAAGCGGTTCAAATTTAATTAAAGTCATTTTTTCCTCCATTGATTTTGGTAAGTAATAAATAAATTTTGTGCCATTCTTTCAGATGTTCATAAGATATTGTAAAATAATAGTTTATGGGCATTTTCGCTCTTATGAAACAAATTGCATTAATGACACAATAAATGAAGTATTGGCGCATATAAGAAGGATAGGCAAATATTAGCGACATAATGGCAGCGGTGATTTTCTTTATTTGAATCTTGAACTTAGAATAATAGGACTAATTTCTTTATATTTTTGAATCAAAAAATGAGGATTATATGGAAATTTTTGTTGTGATAATGGCTGGCGGAGTTGGTTCACGCTTCTGGCCGAGAAGCCGTAAAGCTAAACCAAAGCAACTCCTGAATATATTTGGCGAAAACAGCATGATTCGAGAAACTTATAAACGAATCAGCAGTTTTGTAAAACCCGAAAACGTGTTTGTGATTACAAATAAACTTCAGAGTGAATTAATAAAAGCAGACTTACCGGAACTGCCGAAAGAAAACGTTATTGCCGAACCGGTTGGAAAAAATACAGCTCCGTGCGTTGCAGTTTCGGCTAAGATAATTAACGACAAATCAAAAGATTCTGTGATCATTACATTGCCGGCTGATCACCTGGTTGAAAATCAAAAAGAATTTGAACTCCTGTTCCTTAAAGGTGCAAAGTTTGCTTTCGAAAATGAGGCTTTATTGACTTTTGGAATTACTCCAACAAGACCTGAAACCGGTTACGGTTATATAAATTACGATAAATCGAAAGAAGACAAAGGTGTATTCAGAGTTAAAAGATTTGTTGAAAAACCAAATTTAGAAACGGCAAAAGAATACTTAGAAAGAGGAGACTACCTTTGGAATTCAGGAATGTTTATATGGAGAAGCGATATAATTTTAGAAGAAGTGAAAAAATATTTACCGGAAACATATTCACTTCTCACTAAACTAAATAAAAAAAATAATGAAGATATTATTGAAGAGATATATCCCAAATTCAAAAGCGTTTCGGTTGATTATGGAATCATGGAAAAATCTGATAGAGTTTTTGTGATTGAAGGAAACTTTGGCTGGAGTGATGTAGGGAGTTGGGAGAGTGTTTATGAATTAAGTGCTAAAGACGAAAATGGGAATGCATTGGTTGGTGATGTATTAACAATCGATACAAAAAATAGTTATGTTTATTCGGAAAGTAACTTTACTGCACTGATCGGAGTGGACGATATGGTCGTCATCAATCTAGGTGATTCACTCCTGATATGTAATCGCAAAAAAGCGCAACTTGTCAAAAATGTTGTTGATGAACTAACAAATAGAGATAGAAATGAATTGTTATAATAAATCAGATTTTTTTTATTTTGTTTAACCAAATAAAAAAAATAGAGTATCTTGTAAAGAATGAATGTTTTGTAGTTGCATAAAGATAATTCATTGAGTGAGTTTTTATGATAGTAGTTATCCTCAATTTTCTCATTCCCACTTTGGGCGAATTGATTTTATTTCCTGCCAAGTTTGCATTCAAAAAGTTTTCATTTATATCCTCTTTTGTTAACGGGATTTCGGAAGTGTTTACTATTGTAATATTCTTAATATTGGTTGCGGTTATTGTCTTCTTAATAATAGGTATCAAAAAATTACGTCGTTCAAATGAGTTAGAAATTCTTGAGCTGCGTAAAAATGAGGAACGATTAACAAAACTTACTACTCTAACATTCGAAGGTATCGTTATCCATAATCGAGGGCTTTATATAGACAGTAACGAATCATTTCTTAAAATTGTCGGATACGAAAGAGAAGAGCTTATAAACAAAAATATTGTTGAGCTGTGTATAAATCCCGATGATATTAAAACAGTAATCGAAAATGTAATATCTAAAACTACGGCGGCTTATGAAGTTAGAGGAGTGAGAAAAAACGGGGAGGTATTTCCGGTTGAAATTGAATCCCGCGATGTTGTCCTCGAAGGTCAGAGTGTTAGAGTAGCTGCAATAAGAGACCTTACCGAAATAAAAAAGCAGAAAGAACTAATCGAAAAGGAACAATGGCTCCTTTCTACTTTAATGAATAACATCCCGGATTCTATTTATTTCAAGGATTTGGAGAGTAAATTTATCAGGGTTAATAAAAGCACCTGTGAAAAGTTTAACGTAAAATCTGCAGATGAATTAATAGGTAAGAGTGATTTCGATATTTTTGATGAAGAACATGCATTACCGGCTTTCAAAGATGAACAGCAGATTATAAAAACAAGAATTCCCGTTATTAATAAGGTGGAAAAGGAATCCTGGAAAGATGGAAAAATATCTTGGGTATCTACTTCTAAGTTACCCTTAATAGATCCGTCCGGAAATGTTGTTGGTACCTTTGGCTTAACGCGTGATATTACCGAATTAAAAAATGCGCAAGACAACTTAATTGCAGAGAAGGAAAAGTTTGAGCGATTATTAAGATTAGTACCTAGTGCAGTTTTGACAGTAGATATGGACCAGAATATCACAAGCTGGAATTTTATGGCTGAAAAAATAACAGGATTTACAGCACAAGAAACAATTGGAAATAAATGTTCTGATTTGGCTATTAGTCCCTGTGCAGATAACTGCAGTTTATTTGATAATAGTATTTCTAAACCTGAAATAAACATCGAATGTAAATTACGCCGCAAAGATGAAAAAATTATCACTATCTCCAAAAATGTTGATTACGTTAAGGACCCAACCGGTGAAATAATTGGTGGTATCGAAAGTTTTATAGATATAAGTGAACGTAAAGAATATGAAGAAAAAATTAGAGAGATTAACTTGCAGCTAGAAGAGACTAATAAAAGTAAGGATAAATTCTTTTCTATTATTGCTCATGATTTGCGTAATCCTTTCGTTACATTACTTGGTTTTACCGAAATGATGATTGAGGATTATTATGATTTTAACGATGAAGAGAAAATTAGTTATTTAAAGGACATGCAGAAAACATCGAAAGCTTCGCATGAATTGTTGGATAATTTACTTCAGTGGTCTCGTTCTCAAACCGGGCGAATTGATTATCTACCTGCAAAGATTAATTTCAATAATCTGGTTTATGAGAATTATGGACTTGTTAAAAAATCAGCCGAACTAAAAAATATTCAATTAATGACCGAACTTGATGGCGAAGTATTTCTTAATGCCGATGAAAATATGGTAACCACAATACTTCGGAACTTAATTACAAATGCGGTTAAGTTTACCCCTAAACATGGAGCTATCACTGTTGCAGCAAATGATTATGATAACAATACAATACAAATTTCAATTGCCGATACAGGGATAGGTATTGAACCCGAAAGAATTGATAGTATATTCCGAATAGCGGAAACATCATCAACGGAAGGTACAGACGGCGAAAAAGGTTCAGGACTTGGATTGATTCTCTCAAAAGAATTTGTGGAAAAACACGGAGGTAAAATTTGGATTGAGAGTAAATTGAGTGAGGGGACAACTTTTTCTTTTACACTTCCTAAAGCATAATTTTAATATAGCTGGGAGTATTTGAATGTCTGATCAAAACAAAAATCCTGCCGGTTCAATTGGATGGGTCGACCTGACTGTAGATAATGCAGAACAAATAAAAATATTTTATGAAGATGTAATCGGCTTTAAATCGGCTCCAATCTCGATGGGAGAATATGATGATTATACGATGCTTTCTCCCGGTAACAATATACCTTATGCAGGTGTTTGTAATAATAAAGGAAACAACAAAGGATTACCGCCTTATTGGCTGGTTTACTTTAATGTACCTGATATAGAAAAAAGTTGCAAAAAAGTAAAAGAACTAGGGGGTGAACTATTATTCGAACCAAAAGTTATGGGTGGATACGGAAAGTATTGCGTCATCAAAGATCCGGCGGGCGCATATTGTGCTTTGTTTGAACCAATCGAAAAGTAAAAACATTTACTCAATTTTTACGCCGGCGGGGATATCCCTATCTGCTTAAGATATCCCCCTTTGAAGGATTCCATTGGACTGTTATCCAGCTTAAGTTCCGGCTTTGAATTATGTTTGTTCAAAATTGATCCTATTTGCTTTTTTTGAAAATTCTTTTCTCACCCCGATTGATAATAATAAGTAAATATAATTTCTGCAATCCCCAAATTAGGTAGGTATAAATAATGGTACTCATATAAGAATAATTATTATCTTTGGATTATTCTAAAAACAAAAAATGATTATGAAAAATCTTACAATACTCATTACAGGTGGTGCCGGTTATATCGGTTCTCATGTTGTTCATGATTTGGTTGAATTAGGACACAATACAGTTGTGTTTGATAATCTTTCAACAGGGTTAAAACAAAACTTACATCCTAATTCAAAATTTATTCAAGGTGATCTTTTAAATAAAAATGAACTGCAAAAAGCATTTGAAGAGAAGGTTGATATTGTATTTCATTTCGCAGCTTTAAAAGCTGCAGGTGATTCTATGATTCATCCTTCAAAATTTGCCGAAGGAAATATTACAGGCAGTCTTAACCTAATGATAAAGATGATTGAGAACAATGTTAAGAATATTGTTTTCTCATCGTCTGCCGCAGTATATGGCAACCCTCAATATTTACCGATTGATGAAGACCATCCGAAAGACCCGACTAACTATTATGGTTATACAAAATTAGCAATCGAAGAAAACTTAAAGTGGTTCGGCAAATTGCACGGTATTAATTATGCCGCTTTAAGATATTTTAATGCAACAGGTTATGATATTCAAGGAAGAATTACAGGTCAGGAAAAAGATACAACAAATTTATCTCCACTTGTTATGGAAGTGGCTTCAGGTTTACGTAAAGAACTTTATGTATTCGGCAATGATTATGATACTGAAGACGGAACCTGTATTAGAGATTATATTCATGTTAATGACCTTTCGGATGCGCATTTAAAAGCAATGGATTATCTATTCAATGAGAATAAAAATTTAGTAGTTAATTTAGGTACTTCCAACGGCAGTAGTGTCCTCGAAGTTATAAAAGAAGCCGAGCAAGCGATCGGTAAAAAAATAAACTATAAAATTGTCGGTAGAAGAGCAGGCGATCCGGCACATCTTGTTGCATCATACCAGAAAGCCAAAACTTTGTTAAATTGGGAAGCTAAGTACTCCGACTTACAAACAATATTTAAAAGTATGAAAAAAGTTTATTCATTGTAGAGAAATGCGAAGTTTTAAAACACCTCATTTTTGAACTTAATCCAATTGTATAAAAAGAATATTTATAACTATCCCAAAAAGCTGACAACAAAATACAATGTCATATTATAATGATAAGCGATGCGGAAGCATTATGAAATCAACTCTTGGACACTGTTACTAATTAACCCCACATCTTATCCTCTATTACTTACCGATTGGAAATCAATCCTTCCTCTGTTCTCTTATCTAAGAAAAATTTATAAAATCCATTAAAAATAAATCAAAAATGGAGATTTATAAGTATTGGTATGTTAATTGTTAACCTATGTTGATGCTTGTATTCAATAAGGTGAATTCTTGAGGTAATTGAGAGATATAAATGCGGATTAAGTTATAAGATAAATGCAAAACGAAAAATTAGAAAATATTCTTTTCAGCCAGAATTTCAGCAAGGATGAAATCCTATATCTCTTGAGTCTCAAGGAAAAGGTTGATATTGAAAGATTATTCCAAAGAGCGGATCAAGTGAGAAAAGAATTTTGCGGTGATGAAGTTCATCTTCGTGGTGTGATTGAAATTTCAAATCACTGCGATCAAAATTGTTTGTTCTGCGGATTACGGGATGATAATTTTACAGTAAAAAGATACAGAATGGAACTAGATGAAATAATCGAAACCGCCGCTAAACTTGTAAAGCTTGGTATCTATACAATTGTATTAAAATCCGGAGAAGACAGAGAACTTGATACCGATTATATTGCTTATCTAATCTATTCAATAAAAAGTTCTGCCAATGTGGCGATCACTTTAAGTCTTGGTGAAAGGGGATTGGATGAATACAAAACTTGGAAGATTGCCGGTGCCGATAGATATATACTTCGTCATGAATCTTGCGATCCGCAAAAATATGCTTACTACAGGAATAAAAAAACACACACAAACCGGATTCAACATTTAAAGTACTTGAAGAGATTAGGATATCAAATTGGCGGCGGCAGTATAATCGGTTTGCCTTTACAAACTATTAATGAAATTGCCGATGATATTTTACTTTTACAGGAATTGGATGCTGATATGATTTCGTTCAGTCCTTTTGTTCCATCTCCGTTTACACCATTTCAAAATAAGTCGGCAGGCAGTGTTGAAATGACATTAAAAGCAATTGCAGTCTCTCGATTGTTATTGAAAAATGTACATATCCCGGCAACAACTGCCCTTGATAGCTTAGATTCACGCGGTAAAGAAAAAGGGTTAAATTGCGGGGCTAATATTTTAATGCCGAATTATACTCCTTATCCCTATCGAGAGGGTTATCAAATTTATCCAAATAGACGAGATATGAATTCTGATCCTTTCAATAACCATAAGATGTTGTTAAATCGTATAACGAGTTTAGGCAGAGATGTTTCATTTTCCCGAGGTGATTCTCTTCGTAAAAACAATTTTATTTCCCTCTGAAAATATTTAGTTATTGAGATATTTTCTCATCATACAAATACGATTAGATGAGAGATTGTAAATTCAACAAGCTAACAGACAAGAATTAATCAGTCTGTTAATCTAGATTAATCATATTTCAAATATTTTTCTAATACACTTTATCGGGAACATATCAACCCCCAAAATTGTATTCAGTGCAATTCATTTTTGAAGCCCAATTAATTGTACTATATTTCAAATCATCAAAAAAAACGGTGTGACAAAATGCAAAAAAGTTATTTATTCTTTCTTATTATTATCGGATTATTACTGATAGCTTGCTCAAGTGAAAATGAAAAAGATTTAATGTCTCAAGCCCAAGCTCAGTTAAGAGAAGGTGCTTATTCCGAGGCATTAGCAAATCTGGAAAAAATAGTTTTCGAGTTTCCCAAATC
>CAYLVF010000062.1:7634-9371 GCA_964387045.1 uncultured Melioribacter sp.
CAGGAACCGCCTTTCTTGAAATGGCGAAATTATATCAAGGCAGAACAATTAAAAATATAAGTGAAAGAGATTCTTACTTAAAAGCCGTTGAGTATTACCAAGTAGTTTATAATAATTATCCCGATCTAAAAAACAGTGATGGCGAAGATGTTGCACCGGGTGCACTATTCATGTGCGGATTTCTTCAAGCAAATGAAATTAATGATTTAGAAGCCGCAGAAAAAACTTATAAACTATTTCTTGAAATGTTTCCTGATCACGAACTTGCTTCTTCTGCAGAAATTGAGTTGGAAAATTTGGGATTAACACCCGAAGAAATTTTAATGAAAGCTATGGCACAACCAAAATAGTGTGTCTGGTAATAGAACTCAATATCGTTCCTATCTTGATCCGGCTTTAATCTCCAAGCTTGCATCCCTAGAATTGAAAGCACGAAATGTTGTTGATGGTTTTATGGTGGGGCTTCATAAGAGTCCCTACCATGGTTTTTCTGTCGAGTTTTCCGAACACCGTCCGTATATGCAAGGCGATCAAATAAAAGATATCGATTGGAAAGTCCTTGCTAAAAGCGACCGCTACTATATTAAACAATATGAAGAAGAAACAAATTTAATCGCACATATTTTTGTTGATACAAGTAAGTCAATGGATTTTAAGAATAAAGGTGCAATAACCAAACTCGAGTATGCTAAAATTCTTGCCGCATCTCTTGCTTATATGCTGATTCACCAACAGGATTCAGTAGGATTAGGATTATTTTCAGATAGATTGGAAACATACCTCCCGCCAAAATCAACTAAAGTATATTTAAAAAATATTCTAATAGAAATTAATAATATAAAGGCAGCAAATAAGACCAATACCGCAGATTGCTTGAACTCTGTTAGTGATAAAATTAAAAGAAGAGGGATGGTAATTCTCATTTCAGATTTTTTTGATGATATCGATAAAGTTCTTAATGCATTAAAAAAATTACACTACAAGAAGAATGATGTTATTCTCTTTCAAATACTCGATCCTATTGAAGAGAATTTTGCGTTCGATAGAAGCGGAGTTTTTATTGATATTGAAACCAGGGAAGAGATGACTACTCAGCCTCACCAAATTCAAGCATCGTACCAAAATGCGTTTAAAGAATATCTGTCCAGACTTAAAAAAGAATGTTTAAGTTTTGGAATTGAATATAACCTCATAAATACAAACGAACCTTTTGATACGGCCTTACTAAGTTTCATCAAACGCAGAAGTAAGCTTCTCTAATATCTATGATAGTTCCTTTGAGAAACTTGTGGTTCAAAAGAGAATCAATTTATTGCATCAACTCATTCAAAACATTGAAATAGTTTTTCATAAACTTTGCTGCGTTTTCATTTCTATCTGCTTCCACAATGCATCTTATTATTGGTTCGGTGTTGGATTTACGGAAATGAACCCAATGATCATCAAAATCAATTCTTAATCCGTCATCTGTATTGATCTTTTCTTTTTCGTAAATCTCAATTAACTTATTAACCACTTCATCCGGTTTGCGGTTTCCGGTTTCTACTTTCCCTTTAACAATGTGATACTGTGGTAAACTCTCTTTAAGTTCACTCATAGTACCGCCGAATTCTAACAGATGTTGAAGAGTTATAACAGTTCCAACCAATGCATCTCTACCGTAATGTAGAGCTGGTAAAATAACTCCGCCGCTTCCTTCACCGCGTAGACGACGGCGAAGATGTCGTTGCCGTCGAC
>CAYLVF010000062.1:9381-9646 GCA_964387045.1 uncultured Melioribacter sp.
CCGATTACAGCATTTACTTCTTTCATTTTTTTAACAACATTAGCTTCACCAACAGGTGAGCGATAAGCATTAACACCATATTCCTTTGCAATATCTTCAACTGCACGTGTTGTGGAGAGATTCACTACAACATCGCCTCTTTCTTTACCTAAAATAAACTTTACAGCTTGTGTAATAGTGTTTTCTTCAACAAACGGCTCGCCTTTTTCTGTAATAAGAACTAATCTATCAACATCAGGATCGACAACAATTCCAATTTCGGCAT
>CAYLVF010000063.1:0-3526 GCA_964387045.1 uncultured Melioribacter sp.
TGAACAAAATCGGTAACCGAATCAGCTTGTGACCAGACATCATCAATCTTACCGTCAATTATAATTTGTTGATCAGTTTTTTTGAGATGTAAAACCTTGTTGGAGTTATTTAACTGAGCAGTTATCGAAACTACAAAAACAATAAAAATTAGAAATGACCGCATTTGCTCCCCATCATTTTGAAAATCAACATTTTAGACGAAAATCATACTATAAAGTTCAAAATATAGTTGGTGCTTATGATTCCGCAACTATGTAAATTAAAACGCATAAATATATTGTTTTCTCAAGAGATAGAGTAATGAAAATCCTTTTGCTTGTCGGTTATGGTAATGTTTGCAAATTTCTTTGTGATTTAATTTTATCAAATTTGGGTTCATCGATTATTATTGGCGGAAGAGATGAATTAAAAGCAAAGAATTTTAAAGATGAACTTTCGCTTAAGTATAATGCGTCGAGGATTGAAACTGCAATTGTTGATGCATCAAAAACCGATTCGCTGATAAACGCTTTTAATAAATCCGATCTTATAATTAACTCGGCAAGTACGATTCAATTCACAAAAAATATTATTGACGCATTATTGCAAACAAAGAAAAATTACATCGATGTTTTGATGTCATCTTCGCAAAAAATAAACTTATTAAAAAAGGCTTCAGCAGGATTTGTAAAGAACAATCAAGCCGTAATAACTGACGGCGGTTTTCATCCCGGGTTGCCGGCTGTGTTAATTCGTTATGCTGCAGAACAATTTGATGAAATTCACTCGGCAAATGTAGGCAGTTTGCTGAATATGGATTGGAAGTTTGATTTCTCTTCGCCTGATACAATCAAAGAATTCATTTATGAGTTCAAAGAATATGATTCAACCGCGTATGTAAATAAAGAATGGAGAAAGCTTAGTTATAAAGATCACAAATACTTTGATTTCGGCAAATCTTTCGGAAAGAAACCTTGTATTTCAATGATGATGGAAGAGTTAAAAGAATTACCGGATAAATACCCATCGCTTACTGAAACGGGATTTTATGTTTCCGGATTTAACTGGTTCACAGATTATCTCGTTACTCCAATAATGATGATAGCAGTAAAAAACTTCTCTTCACAAAAGTTAGACTTCATCCCAAAACTTTTTAAGTGGAGCATTCAGAAATTTTCGAAACCTCCTTATAAAGTTATTCTTCAATTAATTGCAGAAGGAATTAAAGACGGAAACAAAAAAAGGATTAAAATTGAAATCTCTCATGAAGATGGTTATTTCTTAACTGCAGCCCCGGTGGTCGCTTGTCTCAAACAATACTTAGATGGAAAAATCAATAATCCGGGGTTACATTATCAAGCTAGTGTAATTAGTCCCAAAATGCTCCTTGACGATTTAAGTGATTTGGGTGTTGAAGTTAATTTGGTGATGTCTTAAGAAGATTAAGCAGATATTCCGCAGCAGTTGTTGCTGGAAGCATTCCTTCTAAAATTTTTTCTTTCAACGTCGGCAATTCCTCTTTTACTTTAGGATGATTGTAAAAAGAATCTTTCAACCCGTCCTCAACCATTCGGAAAACCCACTCTAATGATTGTTCCTTTCTCCTTTGAAGAAAGATGCCGGATTCTTTTGTAATTATTTCAAATTCCTTAATCATCTCCCAAATTTCTTTGATACCTTTGCCTTTTAATGCAGAACAAGTCAAAGCTTTTGTCTGCCATCCTTTTGTTGCATGTTGAATGTAATGAAGTGCGTTTGCGTATTCCGATTTTGAGAGTTTTGCCAACTGCTCGTTTTTCCCGTCCGCTTTATTTATTAATACCGCATCTGTTAATTCGATAACTCCTTTTTTAATTCCTTGAAGTTCATCACCGCCGCCGGGAATTAATACAAGTAAAAAGAAATCGACCATTGATCTGACTGTAATTTCGCTTTGCCCAACTCCAACTGTTTCGATCAAAATGACATCATAACCTGCCGCTTCACAAAGAGTAATCGTTTCGCGAGTTTTTCTTGCAACCCCGCCAAGAGTTCCGCCGGAAGGAGATGGACGAATGAAACAGTTTTCCTCTTTAGCCAATTTTTCCATGCGAGTTTTATCACCAAGAATACTTCCTTTTGAAATGCTGCTTGACGGATCAACTGTAAGTACTGCAACTTTATGACCTTCCTTCAACAAATTCATCCCAAGTGATTCGATTAAAGTACTTTTCCCTGCGCCTGGAGTTCCGGTTATTCCTATTCTTAAAGAATTGCCTGAATGCGGCAGCAGTTTTTGTAATACTTCCTGAGAAAGTTGGTGATGTTTCGGTGAGTTACTTTCGACCAATGTAATTGCTCGGGCGAGTTTTATTCGGTCACTTTTTAAAACTCCATTAACATACTCATCAACAGAAAGTAGATTATTCTTTAGTGATGGAGCAGAGTGAGATTTCTTCCTTGATGGTTGAACCCCTTTAACTACGCGTACAGCAAATTCATCTCCGGCATTTTCGGGAGTCCATTCGGGTTTATATGTGTTATCTTTCTTACTCATAATTTCTTTGCGATTTCTGCTAAGACTGCTAAGGAATTTATTCAATAATATAAAAAATGCCGGATAAATGTCCGGCATTAAGATTTTTAAAATTTATAAAGAGTGTTTATGCTTTTGACCTTCGTTTATTTGTTGTCTTAACAGAAGATTTCCGATATCGTTCCCCGGCTTCTTTAACTTCTTTTAAAAATCTTTCCGGATCTTCAGAGTATAATTTAGACAATCTTTCACGCTGTTTTCTCATAAATTCGACGGCATCAAATGATTTTTTATTAGTTTTGATCATTGTAAACCTCTTTCGGTGACCTTATATCAATTGTTGGAAAACCTTCGCTTAAATTTACGGAATTATATTCTCTAATTCTTCTTACGTTCACCATATGTTTAAAGTTCCAACTGACAATTAAATCAACTCTATGAATTGTAGCGGTTGCTATATGAAGAGCATCTGCTTTATTTTTTGCACTGATAATATCTTTCAAGATATACTTATTTGATAATTCTAGAATTTCGCGATTTATTGAAGCAACAATTACTACCTTCTTTGGAATATTATTCAATATATTTTTGATTTTTTGTGGCGCACCTTCAATTTCACGTAATGTAACTTCAGACAAGACTAAATTATGTTTGAGTTCAAAAATTTCATCAAATAGCTTGCGAGTTTCTAACGCAAACTCTTCATCAAAATAACCGCCGAAGACTGATGTATCTAAGTACAATCTCATAAAAATCTCTTATTAATCTCTTCCATAATTTTTATTCCGGCTTCAGGTATTTGTGTACCAGGACCAAAAATCAATGCTGCTCCTGCTTCATATAAGAATTCATAATCTTGTGATGGGATTACCCCACCGACAACGACTATGATATCTTCTCGGCCAAGTTTTTTAAGTTCTTCAATTAATTGCGGAACAAGAGTTTTATGTCCGGCTGCAAGTGAACTTACACCAATTGCATGCACATCATTTTCAACTGCCTGCTTTGCTGTTTCTTCGGGAGTTTGGAAA